>JAIPFM010000025.1 GCA_021736645.1 Phycisphaerae bacterium
TCATGGAAACAGGTATTTCCATCGCTGGCAGCGGTCAATCCATGCCGTTCTATTACAACAATACCGGCGGCACGGCTTCAGAAACTCAGCGGACCTTTACGGTACCGCAAAACTGGACCCTAGCCGGGGCCAAGACCCTCTCAATCCCCTTCAGAGGGACAGCCGGGAATACCGGCACACTCTATGTCAAGATCAACGGTGTCAAGGTCACCTATCCGCGTGACTCGGCCAACCTGGCCATGAACGGATGGCTCGCCTTTAATATTGATCTGGCCTCTGTCAGCACCAATCTTCAGAGTGTCACAAAGCTTGCCATTGGTGTGGATGGCAGTGGTGCCTCAGGCATGATATTGATCGATGATATCACGCTGCACAATACCCCTGGTGAGATTGTCACGCCCACAGATCCCGGGACCAATGGCCTGGTGGCTCATTACACCTTTGAAGGCAATGCCAACGATGTGTCAGGTCGCGGCAATCACGGCACGGTTGTCGGCAATGCACAGTATGCGGCTGGTGCGATCGGCCAGGCGGTCAGCTTGGATGGAGCCACCTATATTGATTGTGGAAACTCTGCGGACTTTGCCATGACAGACCAGGTTACCATGGCGGTCTGGATGAATAATCCAGGATTCGTCAATGAATGGGAAGCCATCATGGCACGGGGAGAAGACTCCTATCGCATGGCAAGAAACGACTTTGCCAATGTGATTGAATTTGGCATGAACGGTCCGGCAGGTGGTTGGTTTGCCGGAACAGTCACTGTCGATGATGGTGAATGGCACCATGTGGCCTGTGTCTATGATTCTGCCATGGCGTACATTTATGTGGACGGTGTAGAGGATGTCAGCGTGGCAAGAACAGGCGCATTTGGCGTCAGTACCGCCAGTCTGTTTATCGGAGAAAACTCTGGAGCCACAGGACGTCAATTTGGAGGCATGCTTGATGACGTGCGTATTTATAACCGGGCACTGTCCGCAGGCGAAGCCCTCTGGCTGGCTGGAGGCACAACATCCATCGAAATACCGTTCTAAGTGGTCACGATGCCAGATTTAGAGTAATTGTTGAGAGTAGATTAAGCGGCCCTGGAAAGTCCGGGGCCGCTTTTTTAATGCGCTATCTGGAACCAATGCCGCCCTGCTCGCGAAGAAACGCGTTGTACGCCTTTTGCCAGTTGACCTTGCCGCCATTGTGGCCGGTTTTTGGGTCCACCACCATGGTCTTGGGACCCTTGAGTACATTGAACGCTGCATACACAGAGGACGAAGGACACACCAGATCAGCGAACCCGGTCCCCACAATGGCCGGCACCTTGACCTCTCGCACAAAATTCACTGCATCAAAATAACGTGCCGTCTCCTGCTGCTCGGGTACGGCCACGCCCTGGGCATCCAGTGTCACCATACGGGGCCAGCCGTCGAATCGCCCCACGACATTGCCTGTCAGATCACACAGGGCCGGCACATCCGCAGCCAACGCAGTGACATGCGGACTCAATCCAGCTGTCACCAGGGTCTGACCACCGCCCTGACTGCCGCCGGCCACCACAAAGTGGGTTCGGTCCCATTCGGGCCTGGATACCAGATACTCGGCAGCCCGGTAGCACGACAGATACATGCGCAGAAAATAACTTGTCTCGCGACTGTCACGTCCCTGATACGCATAATCCTTGAGTTCGCCTCGGCTGAGTGCGTCATAATAGGTCTGGGGTCGACCATTCTCAATGGCATGAGCATTGATATCCAGTGTGATGAATCCCATCTTCGCGATCCAGAGTGTCCAGGCCGGATCCAGGAAATACACGCCGGCCCACTGCACCTGCAAATACGCGGGGAACGGCCCGTCCCCCGTTGGTCTGGCTAAATACCCATAGATTTTGGTGTCATCAATATTGTTCAGAGTCACGGTGTAGAGCTCCACACCCGCCTCAGGTGAGTCGACCTGAGTCAGAACCGCCCCCATGGGAATCGCATTGACACGATCCTTTTGGGATTGCCAGAACGCATCAAAATCTGCCGGTTTGGGCAAGGACGGCTCAATCTTCTCCGGACTGAACGCAGCCCCCATTTCTTTACGCACAGGTTTGGCATTGACTTGTTTCAACGTCACGCGCAGCCACAACAACCCGGGGTTGTCCAGTCGCCCCGGGACCTGGGCCTTGCCCTCAGTGACATGAACAGGCACCACCTCAGTATGACGAAATCCGTCTGAGGACAACTCTCCGGTCACCTCGATCGGCCCCAGGGCCTGTTCCTCATCTGTCACCTCAACCCGAAAGACTACCGTGTCCCCCACCGCATATACGGCCTCCGGCCGATCCGTGGAAATCGAGATCCCAGGCACCGCCTGAGTCAACACGCACGAGCACAGCACCACCCAACTCATCAATCCAGCCAAACGAAATTTCATCTCAAGATCCTTAAAAAAGATGTGTCCATGACAACAGAGTCGTCATGGACACATCATACGGTTTGAATTGTCACACCACCCCGCCCCTTACAGAGAGAGGATATAGGCCTCCAGATCAGCGATCTGTTGGGCGTCCAGTGCCTCAGTCTGGCCGTGTTTTTGGGCCGTATTGAACTGGGTCAAGACCTCGTGAATTGTCACGGCCCTGCCGTCATGCAGATAGGGACCTGACCGCCAGATTTCAACGAGTGTGGGCGTGTCAAATGCCTTGCCTTCTTCACGACCGATCCCGGTCCCGACATTGTAGGGCTTCTGGTTGGTGTGGTTTGGCCCGGAGTGACATAGGTTACACTTGGCCGATTCAAAGAGTTTCTCTCCCCGGCGAGCTGATGCCGTGAGCTTGCCATCCACCAAATACGGACTCGGTACAGGCACCAGGGATTTCAGATAGGCATCAATCGCCTGCGCCTCTGAGTCCGGGCGCACAGAAAACTGAATGTGACGAATGCCGGCCCGGACAGCCTCTTCTGCAGTCGCACGCACCCCAAGACTCATGCTAGGCGGTGTCTCATGAGACCGCAGCAGGCTCTTGGTGTTCTTCGGATTGCCCAGCCCATCATTCAGCAGATCCCAATTCAACCCATCGACCCTGGCATCCGGCGTATGACAACTCGCGCAGCTCTGCCAGGTCTGAAAGCACAGACCTGCATCATTGAAAAGCATCTCACCCTGGCGTGTGAGCGCCTGCGGCTCTCCGGTCCCCAGTGCCTGGGAACGAATCGACGGCTTGCCCTCCTTGGACAGATCGACCATGGCCAGAGAATCACTGAAGTACTCTGCCAGATACGCCTGTGACTTGTCCATCACCACGGCCCGCGGTCCCTTGCCAGGCAGTTTGATCCGCTGTCTGATCCCGGTCAGAAAAGACAGATCATTCGGCACGTCTTCGGCTGATCCGGTTGCGCCGGTGACCTTGTCCCCAGTGGCCGCGCGGGCCAATCGGTCATGCAGGGCCTTGCGGTCGATCACGCTGATTTCATCGGTCCCTGCATGGGCCACCACGAGTGATGTCCCGTCCTCGGTACAGCCGATACCCCAGGGGTTGGCTGCGCCTGCGCCCACATCATCCAACAGCACGGTATTCACCAGAGTCCTGGACACCGTGTCAACAATCGTCATGGCATTGGTGTTCATCCACCCCCGCTCCAGTTGGGTGGTGGGCAGCTGGTAACGCGCCAGAATATGTGTCACATACGCATAGTGCCCGTCCGGAGAGAAACAGATCCCCTGGAGTTGATTGGAGCCGTTGGGCAGTGTCAGAGAGGCGACCACCTTGCCCTGGACCGGGTCTATGACCGATACCATGCAGGCGGTGTAGGCCCCGTTGGCCGGGCTTTGCGGCAGGGCATTCAGGACATACAGCCCCCCGCTGGTGGCGGTCATGGCCGCGGCAACCGGTTCACGCACGACAGGAATGGAAGCGAGCTTGCGTCCCTGCTTCAGGTCAAACACCGAGACGTTGTTTTCAAAGCGATTACACACAAAAAGCTGCGTCCCGTCCGGGCTCACCACGGGTGAGACAGGCGAGTGGCCTGCCTTGAATCGACGAATCACAGCGGCCTTCTTCGTGTCGATCTCCATGACAACACCCTCGGCCAGTCCTGCGGTGACATAGACACGCTCGCGATCAGGAGACAGGGCCATGCCGCTTGGTCTTTCGGACAGCGCCACCGTTTTCAGCACGTCAAGGCTTGCACTATCGAGAACAGCCAATTGCCTGGCATCCGCTTCCAGCACATAGAGCCGCTGCTGGCCGGCATCCATCGCCAGATCACAAGGCGAAACACAGGGCGACTTCGAGCCTGCCGCATGTGCGGCCAGACACAATCCAAGAAAAACGATACCCCCAAACCACGTTGCCTGTTTCAAAGATTTCATATTGATCCCAACCAAATTAAATGCTGCTTATTAACCTCTGACTGTTTCGACGAACCCAGGGACCATAGTCTCAGGGAAAAACCAAATTGGCATCGGAATGTCGGACACCGCTGTCGTCATGCACGGTGGCCGTTTCTGTCATGATGGCGCCTTCCGGTCCGCCGAACTGCCAGTGCCTGGCTGTGGCCCGGGTCAACGGTGTGAATTCACCGGGTGACAGAATGACTTCGTGCTTGACCGTGACAGTCCCCAGCATGTGACACTGAGGCACCACAGCCTTCATCGGCACGGTGGGCTCGCCCTCGCCGTATACGTACGACATACCATGCCGGACGGTCCAGCCCTCCATCTTGGAGGGATTCTTCTCTGTGGCCAGATGGTAGTGCTCCGGCAGCATCTGACTCGGCAGCAGGAACAGGTCCATGGACATGTAACGGTCCTGCTCGTTGTTGATGAACATGTTGGCGCCGAGCCCCAGCTTGGTGAACTGTCCTGTGCCATAATCCGACACCCAAAGCTTCTCCTTGATATCAGGAAACACGGGGTAGCCATGATACTCCATCAGCGTGATGTACGCGTCCTTGGCCACCTCAGGGAGAAATTTGCCGTCTGCATCATAGAACGCGGCATTGTCAAACTCGATCGACGGCCTGGACACCATGCAACAGGTGGTTGCTTTCTTACATCCGGTCACAAGCGAGGCCAGACACATTAAACCTGTCAAACATACGATCATCCTTTTACTCACCTGTTTTTTCTTCATCGCGATCTCCTTGTAGTATTTCCTGTCGTTTATCACTGAAGTTCTGCATACTGCCCACTTAAAACTTAAAACTGAAAACCACAGGGCTGTATTCAAAAGGCCCTGTTCATCTAGGTCCAGACAGAGTCCAATGCCTCGATGACTGCCTGATACCTGGCGTACTTGGCCTGGTACAGCGCCGCAAGATCAGGATTGGGCTCTATGCGCCTTGTCAAATGAACCATCTGCTTCACAGCCTCAGTGTAATTCGAAAAACACTGCACAGCCACACCGGCTGTCATGGCCGCACCCAGCGCACCCAATTCAGTGCCCTCGGGCACCTGAACGGGCGTCTGGAAGATGTCTGCAAAGATCTGAAGCCACACCTCGCTCCGAGCTGCACCACCTGTCAGACGAATCACGTCCGGCATGTCACGAAATTGGAGCAAACGCTCCACATGTTTTTTGTGCCCAAAGACCACACCCTCATAAATCGCTCGTAATACATGCCCTCGACCATGCCAGGCATTCATGCCCAGCAGTGTGGCCTTGGCCGCAGGATTGGCATTTGACCCGTAGAGATACGGCAGAAAAATAATGTCACTGTCATCCGGCTTGGTCGAGGCGACCAGCTCGTTGCAGAGGTCATACACGCTCCTGCCTTGCGATTCAGCTTGAACCTTTTCCGCCTCAAAAAACTGGGTCACAAACCACTCCAGATTGCTGCCGGACGTGGCACTGCCTTCCAACATCAGATAATAGTCATCCAGGCTGTAGCAGGAGGTCATAAACACGTCTTCGCTGACCACGGGCGTTTTTGAAATGTACTGATTGTTGCCCCAGGTACCGACCACCATACAGAGCTGGCTGTCATCGATCACACCGCAGGCCAGGCCGCACGCATCAATATCAAACAGACCGCCTGCCACGGGAGTCCCGGCTTTCAAACCGGTCGCCGCAGCCGCCTCTTCAGTGATTTCACCGCACAGGTCCGTGGAGCGAACAATGGGCGGCATGAGGTCACGTGTTTCTGCAATGCCGAATGCCTTAAAAAGCGTGTCATCATACTCGCGCGTGTTGAGGTCCATCAAACTAGTGGCAGAAAAATCCGTCAGCTCGGCCTGGATCTTGCCTGTGAGTTTGAAACGAATATAGTCCTTGGCCATGAGCACCCAGCCAGCCTTGGTCATGACCTCGGGTTCATGTTCGAGCAGCCAGGCCAGCAGGGTATTGGGCTGAGCAGCCCAGAGGCTCTGCATGGTCTTGGGACGGACGACCTTGTCCAGGCCGTCAGCCAGCCACTGATCTGCAATGGATTGAGCGCGAGAGTCCGTTGACAAAATCGCAGGACGCACAGGATCGCCCTGTTTGTCCACCAGATACAGACCATTGCCGTGACCGGTACAGGCCACGCCCACAATCTGACCGGGATCGATCCCGGCCTTGGTAATCACCTCATGGATGGCCGCAGAAGTCTGATCCCACATCTGGGACATGTCACGCTCCTGCCATCCGGGGTGGGGACACAGCAGTTCACTCTTGCCAGAGGCCACGGCCACCTCGTGTCCGGCGAGCGTAAAGAGCCCGGCCTTGGACACGGTGCAGCCATTGTCAATACCC
>JAIPFM010000026.1 GCA_021736645.1 Phycisphaerae bacterium
CCCTGGGCACGGACATGGTCAGAGCCCACGCCCGCATGGCGGACCCTGAAGCCAATCTTCGCAACAATGACCGCTATCACATCGTTCAGATCGTGGCGAACGACAAGCTCAAGGTCCTGCTCTATTCCGAGGTGGCCTGTATGGACATCGGCAAGGTCCGACAGGCCTTGATCCGAGATGAAAAAGTGGATCTGGAGTTTCGCTTGAATGCGGTCAGAAATCCGGCAGCACTCAAGGGGGACGCACGGCAGTCGCATCTCGTCCAACTGCCGGACAATGCCGAGACGCTCAATCGCTATGATGTGATCGTGCTGGGGCCTACGGATGTGGACGGTCTGCCCCCTCAAACCGCCGAAAATCTTTATCACTATGTCGCGACTCGGGGCGGTGCCCTGATTCTGTTGCCCGGCAAAGACCACATGGCATTTCCAAACTGGAAAAATGCCAAGCTCAAGTCCCTGCTCCCCGTGACCTTTTCCGGCCAGGTATCCGATCGTCGCTTTGACGTCATGCGGGCCGACCTGACGGATCAGGCTCAGGCAGATGTCACGTTGGGCCACCTGATCCAGGCCTCCCCGATGCCCGAGACTCTGGTGGCGTATGAAGCCGCCATCAAAAAACCAGCCGCTTCCACCTGGGTCAATTGGGGTGAAACACCCTTGATCTGTATGCATCGCTTTGGACGAGGCAGGGTGTGTCTGCTGAATTGCCCGGTGCTGTCTCAATGGTATAGTGAAGAAAAGCAGGGGGGCGCCTTGCGAGAATGGCTGTCTTCAGTGACTTCAAGGATTGGGAGCGTCCGTACCGATGCATCCCGTATCGATGTGGTCACACGAGTTGACGAACAAGGCCAGACGATTCACGTGGAAGCCCTGGTGCGCGACCTGGAGTATCAATCCGCAGACCATGCCATGGTGTTGCTGACCGTGAATGAAAACACGCATCGCATGCAGGCGGTGGGGCCAGGGCGATACCAGGTGACACTGGAGGCCCAAGCGGAGTCTTCGTTTCCCATACGGGTCAAAGCCGAGCAGCATGGCCGCTTCCTGGGTGAACGCGTGACCACCGTCAACCAGCCGATCCGTCGCGATGAGATGATGCGCCCTCAAGCCAACAAAGACTTTCTGAGGCAACTGGCTGCGTATGTCGGCGCCGACTACGTGGATCTGGAGCAATGCAATACGGAGACCGCAAAGCGATTTGCAGCGACACGCATCGTGGAAGAATCCTCGGATTTAATCCCCCTGTGGCGTCGGTGGAGCTTCCTGACTCTGGTGTGCGGCGGCTTGATCGTCTATTGGTTCTTGCGCCGCATGGCCGGATTGGTTTAACACATGAAGGATTGAAAGATGATGCGTCTATTGATGATCATAATCGTTGTGATGGGTATGCAGGGATTCTCTCAAGCCCAGTCGGGCCAGACCTGGGCTGTGCTGGCCTCGGGCTTGAATAAAGATCCGGATGAAAACCGGAGCAAGACCCAGGCCATCCTCAAGTTTCAGCGATTCCTCCTGGAGGTCGGTGGTGTCAGCCCGGAGCGTCTGATCGTGTGCATGGATCCCAATTCATTCGCAGCGACAGACGACACCCAGCCAAACGACCGCGCGACCCTGCGTCAAACCCTGCATCACATGGCCCGGTCCGTGACGGATCAGGACCGCTTTATTTTTTATTATGTCGGGCAGGCCAATCGGATCCAGAAAACCCTGCGTTTCAATCTCCCGGGTCCGGACCTGAATCATGCAGACCTGGTGCAGGATCTCAATGCCATCCATCCTGAGCGCATGATGGTCATTCTCGATTGTCCCTGTGCGGGCCTGTTGATGGATCCCCTGGGCCTGGGGCAGAAAAACCGAGTCATCATCGCCGGCGCCGGCAGTGACCAGCCTCTGAGTACGCGCTTCAGTCAATACTTCATTCCGGCCCTGTCCGATCCACTCAGCGACAGTAATCAAGACACCCGCATCTCCGTGTTGGAGGCCTTTCGCGTGGCCGTTCAAAACATCGATACGTTTTACGAACAGCGTGATCTGGTGGCCACTGAGAATCCTCTTCTGGAAGACGACGCGGACGGCATCCCCAGCCAACGGCCCTGGACCTTTGTCACGCAAGGCAAGGACGGTCAATATGCAGATCAGTGGTTCTTTCAATAGGAGTGTATCATGAGGTGTATTGACAAAGGCATAAACCGTCGTACGTTTCTAAAACAGGCGGCCATGGCAACACTTCTGGGCACGAATGCTTCAGCCGCCCTGTCTCAACAGGCGCAGGACCAATACGATCTGGCGACCTACGATTTTCTTATCGCCCGAGTACAGTTTGACAGTGATGGACGCACCGTGGATCGCTGGAACCTGGGGCCCGCAGCAGAAAGCCATTTACTCGAGTCCATACAGGAGGTCCTCCGCTGTAAGATCAAACCCATTGTGGGCATCACCCAGCACGATTACTATACCCAGCCCAAACACCTCAATGCCATCGTCTCATTCAATGATGTTGAACGCGTCTGCCGATTTCCATTTTTGCTGATGACCAGTGACGGGAGTTTTCAATTCAACAACCGGCAAAAAATGAATTTCAAGACCTATGTCGAGCAGGGTGGATTTATCGTCATGGATGACTGTGTATTCGAGGATGGCGGTGATTTCTTTTTTCAGAGTGGGTTTGCCATGCTGAAGGAACTCTTTGGGTCGGCCTTTCACCAGATTCCCAAGACCCATGAAATCTTTCACAACGTCTATGACATGGGGGACATTGGCCTGCCCTTTGTCCAGGGACAACGCCGCGGCGCCTGGGGCGTCTTTGTCGGCGAGCGCCTCGCCGTGCTGCTCAGTCCCGGTGATATACACTGCGGCTGGGCAGACAGTGATTTCTCCTGGTATGGCCCCAACGGGAAACCCGGTTGCCAGGGTCACTTTGAATGCATCCGCATGGGCGTGAATCTTGCCACCTATGCGATGAGCCATTAGGCAGATCCGCGGTTTATTGACATAAGAAAGTGCCATGGCATTGATAATAGCACAGACCAGTCGCCGGACATTTATCGCTCAAGCGGCCATCACGACCCTCTGGGGGGCGGGTGCCTTAACAGCCCGGGCTCAACAGGCGCAGGACCTATATGATTTGGCCAACTACGACTTTCTCATTGCCAGGGTTCGGTTTGACAGTGACAGTCGCACTCCCGATCGGTGGAACATGTGTGCCGCCTCGGAAAGCAACCTGCTCAAGGCGATACAAAATGTCCTGCGCTGCAAGGTCAAAATCATCCCGGGTCTACAAGAGTATCAGAGTACGACACAAGACAGGCATCTGAATGCCGTGGTCACCTTTGACGATCTCGAACGCATCTGTCGTTTCCCGTTCTTATTGATGACCAGTGACGGCATGTTTCAATTCAACGTCCAGCAAAAAAGGCATGTCAAGGCCTATGTCGAGCAAGGCGGCTTTCTCCTCATGGATGACTGTGTGTTCGGTGATTCGGGGGACTTCTTCTTTCAGAGCGGATTCGCCATGCTGAAGGAACTCTTTGGGTCTGCCTTTCACCAGATTCCCAAGACCCACGAAATCTTTCACAACGTCTACGACATGGGGGAGATCGGCCTGCCCCATGCGAATGGGCAGCGACGCGGGGCCTGGGGCGTGTTTGTCGATGATCGGTTGGCCGTGTTGCTCAGTGCCGGTGATCTCCACTGCGGCTGGAACGACAGCCAATATGTCTGGTATGGTCCCAAGGGGCGACCCGGTTATCAGGGGCATCATGAATGCATCCGTATGGGCGTGAATCTGGCGACCTATGCAATCTGCCATTAGACTCAGAGGGTACCATGAAACATGAGAGATTGACAACATCCGGTAAGCTGTTCAATGTCCTTATCCTCATGGCCGCGGTGAATGGCCTGGCCCATGCCTTTGACGGCAGAATCCTGGACCAAGACGGCAAGCCATTGGGCGGCGCCGTGGTTTACGATCTCAGTCGGCAAGCCATGTCCATTTATAACAATGAACCTGGAAAAACCGGGCATGTGGGCCGATGTCTGAGTGACCGTCGAGGTCGATTCAATCTGAGTGTAGAGGCACAGACCGGCTATGTACTGGCCCGTGACATGGAAGATCGGTTTGGCCTCTTTGCCATCACGCCTTCGCAAGCCGATTTGACGATCCAGTCACCAGGGACCCTTTCCGGCGAATTATGGTCTGGCCCCAAGCCGCTGGCTCAGATTGAAATCACGGCGACCCTGTTGAGCGATTGCCGCACGCTGCATTATTGGATGAAAACCGACACCAATGGGGCGGGGCAATTTCAATTTCGCAACATGATACCGGGATCCTACGTGATTCAGACCATCGAGGAGGTCCCGCAGGTGGGCTGCTGCTTTAACCGTGTCGCGACCCGCCAAAAACGTGTGGATGTCCTTTCCGATCAAACCACGCATGCACGCCTGGGAGGTACGGATCTGCCCTATTTGGCCGGCACCCTGTTGTCCACTGAGGAAAAACCCCTGCATGGCGTGTGGGTGTATCTCACACCTCTCTCCACCTCTTTGGGAGGCGAGCCTGCCGTGTATGCGGATGTCACCAATCCCTCTGGCCAGTATGCCATCCATGACATTCAACCTGGCACCTATCAACTTCATCTGTATCGCAGATTGGCCCGTGAATCCGGCTCACGTGTTCTGGACAAGGCGATGACTGTGACCATTGACCAGGCTTCAGGTTCAAAGCGAACGGCTCATCTTCAGGACTTCAAAATCGATCTCAGTCCCTTTATGCCCTTGAGTTATGGTCAGAGAGCCCCCTCATTTAAAGCCACCCTGCTGGGTGGCACCTCTTTTGACCTGGCAGACCAGCTCGGCAAGCCGGTGGTTCTGCATTTTTATGCCACCTACTGCAGCGCCTGTGTGCAGAGTTTCGATTTCTTTGAGTCCCTGCAGGATCGGCTAAAGGATCAAGCCGTGGTGCTGGGCATCAGTATAGATCAAGACCGCCAGACCTGCGAACAATTCATCCGACAAAGAAAGGTTCGACATCCTCAAATATTTGACGGTCCCTATGCCGACTCCAGGCTTGCCCGACAATATCATCTGGTCAACATTCCGACAACCTTTATCATTGATACCAAAGGGATGATCTCTCAGATCGACCTGTTTGGGCCGACCCTCGAAAAATACATACGTGAGAAGTGTCTTGCCCCCAATACGGATTAGGGCTTGCGGTCTCTGATGGCCTCAAGCTGGAGTACGGCTTCGAGGTCTCTGGGACGGTTCATGGCCTTTTTGGATTCGTGCCGGATGGTGTAGCGAGATTCTCTGAGCAATTCAAGTGGCTCTTCACCCACGGCAGTCAGTGAGTGTCCCCTACTCTTACTACTCTTACATCGTCACTACATTGCATTCGCCTCTGCACTCAGCCGGGACAGAGCACGGTCGCAGGCTCCCTTAATGCTCCGTCCCATCCGTTTATCCACTCGGATGTGCACTCCATCAAACATTCCTCTCACCTGACCCCCAGCCCCTGACCCCGAATCCCCACTACAGTTTCCACGCCTTGGCAAAGGCTGAAAAGCTGCGGTCATAGGTCTTTTCAACTGCATCCGGGAAACAACAGGCAGGCAGTTGCTTGGAGGCAAGATGGTAGCTGATGCAATCGCAGCACACACCCTGTTTTGGGCAGCCGGCATACGAGCAGTTGCAGTTTTTAAGATTGGCTTGTTTTTTACATTCCATGGCGAACATCCTTTGGTATGTTGTTTTAAGTTTACAGTTTTAAGTGTTAAGAAGGTTCAATTCCTATGACTCTAGACTTGGGACTCAGGACTTTGGACTGAGTTTGTCAATTTCATCCAGCAGGGCCGTCATGAGATGCTCTTCCTGGACCACGGCGATCTTCTTGCCGTCTTTGTACAGAAACGCCTTGCCCTTGCCTGCGCAGATGGCCAGGTCTGCGTCTTCGGCTTCGCCCGGACCATTGACCACGCAGCCCATCACGGCAATGCGCACCGGCTGTGTGATATGGGCCAGGCCCTTCTTGACGCGCTTGGCCAGTTTGATCACGTCGATTTCTGTCCTGCCGCAGGTAGGACACACGATGAGTTCGGGCGTGGTTCTTGTTCGCAGGCCCAGGGAGGTCAGGATGTCACAGGCCATGCGTGTCTCGATTACAGGGTCACCTGCGGCGCTGACACGGATCGTGTCACCCATGCCCTGAGACAGGAGCGACCCCAGGGCCACAGCCGAAGGGATGCGTGCATCATCGGGCAGGCCCGCATGGGTGAGGCCCAGGTGCAGGGGGAAGTCGAAGGTCTCGGCAATGCGCTGGTTGATTTCAATGGTACGCAGTGTGTCTGTACTCTTGGAACTGAGCACCAGTTGATCAAAGCCTCGCCTGTCAAAGAGGCGGATGTATTTCCGGATCTCCTTCAGCATGAGATCAATGCGTTTGTTAAAGGGTACAGTCTGCCCCTTGAGGTCTCGGATGCTCGCTTCATTGACGCCGATCCGTATGGCGACCTTGTGGCGTTTGGCTGCGTCTATCACACGGTTGATGTCCGCAGCACTCTGAATATTGCCTGGATTGAGTCTGATCTTGGCAGCCCCGGCCTCAATGGCTTCAA
>JAIPFM010000027.1 GCA_021736645.1 Phycisphaerae bacterium
GGGCTGACAGGCTCTTTACTCTCCGCGTCTGAGGCGGACCGGGATACCCTGTAATAACTGGTGTAGTTGGGACCATTATTGACACTCCACCAGGTGACACGGACCCGGTCGGCATAGTTCCCCTCCCTTTCATCCGAGGCGGACAGACGAACGGGAGGCCGGATACAGGGATCGTACAGGAGGTAAATCCCCGGATTTTTCTGGACGATGGTGTTCAAGTCCCAATCATAAGCCTGATCGTTTAATGAATTTCCTCTGAGATCCAGGCTCTGCAGTTGTTCCAGATCCGTCAAGATGTCAATGTCACCAATCAGGTTGCTCTGCAGATTGAGGCGCTCCATGGATGGGTAAAATGCAAGTGGTGATATGTCATCAATGTGGTTATATCCTGCATCCAGTTCAGAAAGGCTTGGCAGGCTTGCCCCCCCTGAGTCTGCCAGCGCGGAAAGATCACCCAACTGATTGTGATGCAAATCCAGTACTCGTAAATGGACCATATTTGATATCGGTGAGATATCACTAATTTGATTCCCAAAGAGGGACAGAATTGTGATGTTTGTCAGGTCTTCCAAGGGCGAAATATCATCCAGCTTATTTCTATGAATGATAAGCCATGTCATGTTTGACAGGCCGCGAAGGGGCGAGATATCACTGATCTCATTTTCGTGAATATTCAAGGATTGAAGTGCTGTCAGTTGTGAGAGAGGTGAAAGGTCCGTGACTTTATTTCGAGACAGATCGATGTAATTCAGACTATTCAATTCTGCCAACGGCGACAAATCGTGGATCAGATGCATGCGTAGATTTAGACGCTGAAGGTTTACGGCGTATTCAAGCCCAGTCAGATCGCTAATCCCTTTGGCTTGATCTCCAATGCTGGCATTCGGCGAGCTCAGCTCAACAAGATCCAACATGTCTGTGGGTGTTGGATCGTAGACCCAGAGCTCGTCTTCAATCGCTGCCTTGAGTTTATCGTCAGCAATGTGGATTGGGTCTTGAGCACAAACGGTTCCCGCCAACAGCAAAAGGACCAGTACAAATCTCATAAATGAAATCTCCTAATTCAGTTACAGACCGTCCCTGGAGTGTGAATGGTACAGGCCAGCTCCCTGGCCAAATTTAGCTTCCCAGACACCTTAAAATACCTATTTTTACACCCCATGTCAAGTATTGAGCCAGAAAGAACACTGCAATTCGGGTATCCTATGTTACTGACGAAGATTGTCCTGCCCCGCACCGCTGAATTTTCCCACCTCACCAGGGACGGATGGTCTGCACAGCCGTTGTCAAGTCGAGATCGGAGCATGCGCACCGGCTGCGTCACCGGTGTGCCTGCCCTAATATCTGGCGGCCCCTTGACTCCTGCTCAGCAGACACGCTGACATGGGTGACAGTTCCTTGAAACGCATTCGGGCTTTGATAGGATCCCACTGCAGACTGGGTGTCCAGGCCAATGCTCAGACTGTCCATGGGCTGGACCGGGATCAGGCCCGGGGCCTTGCCTGTGGCCAGACAGCGGCCGTTCACACAGAGGGTCATGGTGGCATCTCTGGCCAGCGTGGCTGACACATGAATAACGCCGGCGGGCACGTCCCCTGTCCTGATGGAGCGCACCTGGCCGTTGACTCGCACACTGAACACCAGATCGCCATGGTCTAGATGCAGGGCATAGCCGTGCCTGTCTCCGCCCTGTGCCAGGATCACGCCGTCACGGGACTCACCCGAAACATCGCACGTGACAGTCACGGCCCGATTGGCAATCTTCGGACTGACCGGCGTCTGAACCACGGGCTTGAAAAAGGGATAGACCTTGACCTCTCTGGCCCAGTCCATCCAGGCACCAGCCATGGCCCGCACACGGTCAGGAAACCGGTCCGCCAGGTTCACGGTTTCGCAGCGGTCTGTTTGCAGGTCGTACAGTTCCCAGTCAATCTCGTAGGGCATGCGTTTGGACCACACGACTTTCCAGCGTCCCTCGCGCAGGGCACGTGACTCCTGGTGTTCAAAGCCGAGCGTACGTGGTGCCATGGCTTGCCCCTCGCACACAGGCAAGAGATTCACGCCTTCGCAGGGCATGATGTCCCGCCCCTGGTAGGTCTTCGGGTACAGAGTATGCGTGGCTGCGCCGATCGTGGGCAGGATGTCCATGATGTGGACAGGATTTCGCACCCAGCGATTCTCCCTGTCCAATCCGTCGGGCCAGTGCATGATCAGCGGTGTGGAGATACCGCCTTCCTGCGTGAAGTGCTTGTACATGCGAAACGGGGTGTTGCCCAGGTTCGCCCATGCACTGCCGTAGGCATGATGCGTGCCCGGTCCGCCCATGTTGTCCAGGGCAGTGCCCTCATGCAGCGTGGTGATGCCTTGGCGCGACGGGCCGTCAAACCCAAAGGGTCCCCATTCATAACAGGCCCCATTGTCACTCAAGAAGATCACCAGCGTATTGTCCAGTTCACCGTGGGCCTCCAGGTCTGTCACCAGTTGACCCACACCCTGATCCACATGACTGACCATGGCGGCGAAAATGGCCATGCGCCGGGCCAGGTCGTGACGTCGATCCTCTGGCAAACTGTCCCATGCCGGATTGGGCTGACCGCTGTACCCATTGGCAATATCATCACGGTCCACAGGCACCATGGAACGTGGTGTAAGCTGCCACGTGTCCGTGGCCAGGCCCATACGCTGCATACGCGTATAGCGTTCTGCACGCAATGCATCCCAGCCGCGTTCGTAGGTCTCCACAAAACGGTCCACACTGGCCTTGGGCGCCTGCACGGGAAAATGAGGCGATGAATGGGCCACGTACAAAAACCACGGTTGGGCGGTTTGGCGAGCCTGCTTCAGAAACTCCATGGCGTAGTCATTGAACACATCGGTGGCGTAAAACGCATCCGTGTCGTAGGTCAATTCCGGTGCGCGTGTCTCAGGTAATCGCTGGTATCGATCGGGCGACCACTGATCCTGGGCATACCCCTGGGTGAAACCATAGAACTCGTCAAAGCCGCGTGCAATGGGACCTGGTGCGCCCACGTGCCACTTGCCCACCATGTAGGTCTGATAGCCCGAACCCTTGAGCATCTCTGCAATGGTCACACACTCCTGATTCAACCGTCCCAGATAGGCAGGCCCCCGTTTGGGGTCCGGATTTTGCTGGGTAAACGACCCAATCCCGGCCTGGTGCGGATACAGACCGGTCAGTAAGGAGGCCCGGCTCGGACAGCAGCGTGCGGAATTGTAGCACTCGGTAAACCGAATGCCGCGACCTGCCAGCCTATCGATATTCGGCGTGGGAATTTCACTGCCGTAGCACCCCAGGTCCGAGTACCCCAGGTCGTCTGCCAGGATCAGCAGCACATTGGGACGTGACTTCACAGCCTCGGCCCAACCCGATGCTGTGCTCAAGCACAACACCGTTGCGCACAACCATCCAATTCGCTTTGACATCATACTTCCCCTTGTTCTTTCGATTGTCAGTGACTTGATTCCAGTTCCATAGTGCGATGCTTGACATAGTCACCAATCATGTTGTAATAGCTGAACGAGGTCTGGAATTGAACGCCATGACTGCGCGCCCAGTTTTCCCAGGTACGCTTCATGTCAGACAGGCGACGCGGCATCTGATCGGCAAGGTTGTGCATCTCAGTACGATCCGCATCCAGATCAAAGAGTTCCCACGGTCCCTTTCTGGCCCAGACCAGCTTCCATTTGCCGTCACGCATGGCACGGTTGCCTTCGTGCTCCCAGAACACGGGTTCATCATGCACCGGTCTGTCCCCGGCCTTGCCCGTGATCACAGGTACCAGTGATTTGCCGGAGGTGGGGACAGTGGCCTTGCCCTGCCACGTCGCAGGATACTCAGCCCCGGCCAGTCCCACACAGGTCGGCATGAAGTCCTGGAGGTACCCGAACGATTCCACAAATGATCCGCTTCTTTCTTTGGGAATGCCTGCAGGCCAGTGCACCACCAGGGGCGTGGCCATGCCGCCTTCGTGCACAAAATGCTTGTACAAACGAAACGGCGTGTTGCACGCATTGGCCCAGGCGCGTCCAATGGCCGGGCTGCTGGAATATCCGCTCGACCAGGGATTGCGAATGGCCTCTTCATCGCCCTGCCCAAGCACGCCCCCTTCAGCACAGGCCCCATTGTCTGACAGGAAAAAGACGAGGGTGTTGTCAACCTGCCCCAGATCCTTGAGGGTCTGCATGAGCCTGCCGATGTTCTGGTCCATGGCATCGATGCAGGCTGCATACGCTGCCATGCGCAGATCCAGCACATGCCTCTGCGCATCAGTCAACGAATCCCATTGAGGACCTTCGTGCGGTGCAGGCGTCCATTGGGGATCAATCAATCCCATGGCCTTCTGGCGTGCCAAGCGCTGCCTGGACAGTTCGTGCCACCCGGCCTTGTAGGTGCCTTCATATTTTTTCAGGTCCGCGGTCTTGGCCTGCAGGGGCCAGTGCGGCGCATTGTATGCCAGATACAGGAAAAAGGGCCGGTCATCAGCCTGCACAGATTCTGCGACAAACCGGCAGGCATATTGTGTAAAAGCGTCCGTGGTGTAGAAACCGTCAGGCGCTTCAAACGGTTCGTTCATCAGGGTCAGGCCGCGATTGCCAGACGGTTTGAAATAGTCACATGCCCCGGAAATGATGCCGAAGTATTTGTCGAATCCCCGCTGCAGGGGCCAGGTCTCTTTGCGATGATAACCCAGATGCCATTTGCCGGTCATCAAGGTGTGGTACCCTGCCTGCCCGAGGACCTGAGCCAGAGTCACGCATTGATCATTGAGATATCCCTGATACGGCTCATCCTTCAGTGGACTGGGTAATTCAGGGCCTTCAGTCATGTGGCCGATACCGGCCAGATGGGGATGCAAGCCTGTCATGAGACTGGCACGCGTGGGACAACAGCGTCCGTCGTTGTAAAACTGCTTGAAGCGCAGGCCACTGGCTGCCAGTCCATCGATGTTGGGCGTATTGATCTCCCCGCCGTAACAGCCGATATCCGAAAATCCCATGTCGTCTGCCAGGATGATCACAATATTGGGTCGCACCGCACCTGACAGAGGTACACAACAAGCCGCCATCATACAGGCAAACACGGCAGTGGCTCTGACACGCAAATCCTTCTTGATACGCTGCATAGGCTCCTCGTAGCTATTTGACATCAGTTCAAACGGTCATGTAACGTATTATCTATAGCATCCAGAGGCTGTCTTTCCCAGAGAAAAGCATGGTCACAGATCCGATATTGCAGAGAGAGAGATGGCGGTAGTTTTCATTTGACGGCATTCCTATAGGAGTGCTATGCTGATTACGTGTTCTCTGAACCAATATGATTAATGACAGTGTAGGAGGTACATGCCATGAATAAAACAAACCGAAAAGTTGTCTTCTGGGTTGGTTGTCTGCTTTTCCTTGTGTGTACCAGCGGGGCCATAGCCCAGGACTGGCCTCAGTGGCTCGGGCCCAACCGAGACGGTGCAGTGACCGGATTTGCGGCGCCGCAGACCTGGCCCGCTACCCTGACCCAGGGCTGGAAGACCCCTGTGGGCCAGGGATGCAGTTCGCCTGTATTGATGGGTGACAAGCTGTACGTGTTCTCTCGCGTGGGCGAAAACGAAGTGCTTCAATGCCTCAATGCTGCGACAGGGGTTTCATTGTGGCAGGAAAGCTACGCAGTGCCGGCCTTCAGCGGACCGGATGCCCGTGCCTTCATGGGTCCGAGGAGTACGCCTGCTGTGGCCCAGGGCAAGATTGTGACGTTGGGCGTGACCGGCATCCTGTCGTGCTTCAATACCGCGGACCACAAGCTCGTGTGGCGTAAAGACGATTTTCCAGGCAAGTTTCCGAGATTTCACACGTCAGCGTCACCCTTGATTGCAGACGGCATGTGCATTGCCTTTGTCGGGGCCACGGGCGACGGTGGCCTGGTCGCCTATGACCTGGCCAGCGGAGACCGTAAATGGGCCTGGACCCAGGATGGCCCTGCCTACGGGTCGCCGGTCATGGCCACCATTGACGGTGTCAAGACCATTGTCACCCTCTCGGACACGAAGGTCGTGGCGGTCAATGCCACCAACGGCGCTCTCCTGTGGGAGGTGCCCTATGAAGTCCCAAGACGGGCCTACAATGCAGCCACGCCCATCGTCAATGGCCAGACCATGATCTATGCAGGCCAGGGACGCGGCACCACGGCCGTCAAATTGTCGAAGGATGGGGCCAAGTTCGCGGCAGAGCAACTCTGGTCCAATCCGGACAACACCGTCCAATACAACACGCCTGTACTCAAGAACGGTCAGGTCTTCAGCCTGTCCAGTCAGGACAGTCTCGTGTGTATCAATGCGAAGGATGGCAAGACCGCATGGGCCAATCCTGTAGAAGGAGGCCGGGGCTACGCGAGCATCCTCGATGCAGGTTCGGCCCTCATCGCATTGACGCCCAAAGGCCAGTTGATCGTGTTTGAGCCCAGCGCCTCAGCGTTCAAGCAGTTGGCCAGTTATCAAGTCGGCAGCGACACCTACGCCTGCCCTGCGATCTCAGGCAACCGCATCTTTGTGAAGGACGCAGACTC
>JAIPFM010000028.1 GCA_021736645.1 Phycisphaerae bacterium
GGTCTGCCTCTGATGCTGTACCGCAAGGAATTCGGCACGATCCCCCTCGAAGTGACCCATGACAAGGCGCCGCTGGATATCAGTGCGGCCCTGACCGCGGACAAAAAGACCCTCACCGTCGGTGTGGTAAATCCCACCGCCGAGGCGGTGACACTGTCACTGAATCTCAAGGGAGTCACAGTCTCCGGTGCGGCCAGGACCTGGGTGATTGCAGGCGACGATCCTGATGCCTACAATGTGCCGGGTGAGCCCAGACGCGTGACCGTTGCCAATGCAGGTGCCACGAATCTCCGGGGCACGGTGACTGTCAAGCCCCTGAGTATCACACTGTACAAGGCTCCACTGTAAGGCACTTAAACAAAGTATGGATCTAAGAAAAAGGAGTGACGAGTATGAATCGACATCAATGGATATGTATGATTCTGGTTCTGATGGGAGCGTGCGTCTGGATGGGCCCTGCCCGGGCCGACACGACCATCACACCGGACGCAGACGAAACCAGCCAGATCCTGATCCATGTGGACCAGGGCAGACACCGCATTGCCCCCGAGATCTACGGGCACTTTGCAGAACACCTGGGCCGCTGTGTGTATGAGGGCTTCTGGGTGGGCCCGGACAGTGACATTCCCAATGTCCGGGGTATCCGCACGGATGTGGTCGAGGCCCTGAGAAAGATGAAGGTTCCTGTCCTGCGCTGGCCCGGCGGCTGCTTTGCCGACGAGTACCACTGGAAGGAGGGCGTGGGGCCCCCGGAGAAACGCGGCAAGATGATCAACACCCACTGGGGCCGTGTGATCGACAACCATGCCTTCGGCACACACGAGTTCCTGGACCTCTGCGAGATGCTGGGCTCCGAGGCCTACATTGCGGGCAATGTGGGATCCGGCACGGTAGAAGAAATGCAGGACTGGGTCGAGTACATGACCAGCGACAAGGACAGTGACATGGCCAACTGGCGTCGCGCCAATGGCCGTGACAAACCCTGGAAGGTTCGCTACTTTGGCGTGGGCAATGAAAACTGGGGCTGCGGCGGCAACATGACGCCGGAATACTACGCCGACCTGTACCGCCGCTTCCAGACCTATGTGCGGGACTACTCCGGCAATCGGATTGTCAAGGTGGCCTGCGGCCCCAATGGCGGCAATGACCTGGGCTGGACCGAGGTGATCATGCAGAAGGCCGGGCGGTTCGCGAATGCCATTGGTCAGCACTATTATGTGCGCGGCAGCGGCGGCTGGGGCAACGGACAAAAGGGATCGGCCACCGAGTTTGACGAGAAAGAATGGGCCGTGCTGATGAAGAACTCGCTGAACATGGATGAGGCCATCAAAAAGACACTGGGCGTGATGGATCGGTTCGATCCGCGTCACCGCGTGGCCCTGTATGTGGACGAGTGGGGCACCTGGTGGAACGAGGAACCGGGCACCCAGGGCGGATTCCTGTATCAGCAGAACACGCTGCGGGACGCCGTGTCTGCGGCCATCTTCCTGAACATCTTCAACCAGCACGCCGAACGCGTGAAGATGTGCAATATCGCGCAGATCAACAATGTGCTCCAGGCCATGATCCTGACTCGCGGCAAAGACATGATCGTGACGCCGACCTACCACGTGTTTGAGATGTTCAATGTGCATCACGGCGCCACCCTGCTGCCTGCCGATGTCACCTGTCCGGCCTACAACGGGGCAGGCCAGGATCTGCCCATGCTGGTGACATCAGCCTCCAGGGATGCCCAGGGTGTGATACACGTGACCGTGACCAATATGAATCCCAATAAGGATGCAAAATTCGTATGTGCACTGGCAGGCAAGATGCCTTCCAGTGTATCAGGTCGTGTGCTGACTGACAAGGCCATGAACGCCCATAATACGTTTGATGCCCCCAACGCAGTCAAGCCTGTCCCTCTGAAGGGCCTGAGCATTGACGGCAACAGCATCCAGGGCACGATCCCTTCAAAATCCGTGGTGGTAATCACGGTCAAGTAACCCTGCTTTTGGGAAGGGGCTGCTGCGCGGACCGCGCAGCGGCCCCTTTTTTTAGTGCCGTGTTTTAGGGAGACCCAATGATGTGCAAGACCCCTTTGATTCAATGGATGTTTCGGATTTGTCTGCTGGCAGGCGTCTTGGGTGTGACATCGTGCCGGAAAGCAGCCCTGTATGACTACGAGCCGGAACTGCTGGAACTGCAGGGCGATCTCGGTGTGCATGATCCGGTTATCATGCGGGAAGCTGACATGTTCTATGTGTTCTGCACCGGGGGCAGTCAGAGACGCGGCGGTCACATTCCGATCCGCTGTTCCAGGGACATGATCCACTGGACGCGCTGCGGATCCGTGTTTGACGATCTGCCCGAGTGGTGTCAGCAGGAGATCCCAGGGACACGCAATCCCTGGGCGCCGGACATCTCCTATTTCAATGGCAAATATCACCTCTACTATTCCATGTCCACCTTTGGCAAGAACAACTCGGCCATCGGTCTGGCCACCAACACCACGCTGGATCCCAACAGCCCGGACTATCAATGGGAAGATCACGGCATGGTGATTCGTTCCACCCCAGGCAAGACGGACTGGAATGCCATCGACGGCAACATTGTCGTGGAAAAGAACAAGAGGGTGTGGCTGAGCTGGGGCAGTTTCTGGGGGGGCATTCAACTGGTTCGTCTGGACTACAACACAGGAAAGCTCTATACGCCGGACAATCCCGAAATCATCAACATTGCAGCACGCCCCCGTTCAGGCGAGCCCGCAGAACCCCCTGTCACAGGGGCCATCGAGGCGCCTTTTATTGTCAAGCACGGCACCTACTATTACCAGTTCGTGTCCTTTGATTTCTGCTGTCGCGGGCCGAACAGTACCTATAAAGTCATGGTGGGGCGATCAAACAGAGTCACCGGCCCGTATCAAGACCGTGACGACAGGCTCATGACCGAAGGCGGCGGCACCCTGGTGATCGAGGCCTCGGCAGACGGTTTCTGGAAGGGGCCCGGACACTGTGCCGTACTTCAGGACGTGTCAGGTGACTACCTGGTGTTCCATGCGTACCGCGGCGCGCGTGAACCGGGCAAGCCTCAGTCCGAATTGAAGATATCGAGCATGGTCTGGGAGGACGGCTGGCCTCGCGTGGGTGTACTGCCGTAGGATTTTGGTTTCTGGTTGTTAGTTGTTCGTGATTGGAGATGAATATGAGCGCACAGGTTCGGCCCAATATTGAGGTGTTCTCTGAACTGGGTGATTTGGCTCAGGCGGCTGCCAGTCTCTTTGTACAGGCGGCCCACAGGGCGCTCGACGCAAAGGGACAGTTCAGGGTGGCGCTGTCCGGGGGGCGTACCCCGCGACTTTTATTTGAGCGTCTGACATCGTGTGAACAGGCGCGTGCGCTGCCCTGGTCTCGATGTCACCTCTTCTGGGTGGACGAGCGTTATGTGCCTGTGACAGATCCCGCGAGCAACTACAAGATGGCCAATGAGTTTTTGCTTGAACCGCTGGGCATACCCCAAGCAAATATCCATCGCATGCCCACTGAATTGCCCCTGGATGAGGCCGTGGCTCAGTATGAGTCGACCCTCCAAACGGTGTTTTCAATACTGCCGGGCGAGGTCCCTCAGTTCGATCTGATTCAACTGGGCATGGGCCCGGATGGTCATACTGCATCATTATTCCCCCACGCATATGAGCCGCATACTGAAAAACTTGTGGCCTGGACTGTGCCTCCTGATGCCCCGCATCAACGTATCACGCTGACGCCTCACGTGTTACAGGCCGCGTCTGAGTTTATGGTACTGCTTACTGGAAAAGACAAGGCGAGCATGCTGAAAACCGTATTTTCAGGGGAGCCGGATGTGATGCAATACCCAATATATACCTTATGGCCTGTGTTGAAACGGGTGACGTGGTTCATGGATCAGGCTGCAGCGTCTGAGCTCTGATGTTATTGAGGGTCATCAGGCTTTTCGTTGATATCACCAGGGTAGAGGATGTTGTCTGTGGTGATATGGAATTTCCGTGTCAGGGACCGCAACAGGGTATTTACACGCTTTTTCTGGCAGTCTGTGGGGAACGAGTTTTTGCCGTCAGCCACCACGCAGATACGAATGGTTTGACTGGCACTGTACCAGTTTTGCAGGGGCACCACAGATTCCTGGTTTTGCCATTTCTCAGTGGTCAAAATATCACCATCATTGCCGCCGAGGCCGTTGCAGATCACAAAGTGGCAGTTTAACTCCCTGGCATCTGTCAAGCCGCTTCTTGCAGCCAGCCAGTTGATGTCACCGCCCTTGGTGTTGCTGTAAAAGACTTCGACGCGAGACCAGCGATCAGGTGATTCCTCTGTCCGAGACGCCACGGCTGCTTCCGCAGATTCGAGTTGATAATAGCTGGATAGACAGAAGGCCCCTGAAGAGGGTGCGTTGTTTCCAAGGAACATGAGAATGATAGCACCGCTTGTCATGGATATCAGTAGAACCAGTAGTACTTTCCAAACCCGAAGTTGATTGGTCATGACACCATCCTTGATGCTAAATCAGTTCTGTTTTGCTTTATCTAACAAAAGGTCAACAGGTTCCTAACCCAGTGACTGACTTGGAAACAGCCAGAGAGGCTAGTCACACTATAATGCTAATTCGGCAGGTGTAAAGGGTTTGCTTTAGATTTCATCTTCGTTTTTCTATATTAATGATAAGGTTTTTAATCTGAAGAAGCCAACTCTACTCTCCGGTTTGACAGGTCAGGTGGTGTGTTGGTTTCGGGAAGATTGGGGGGATGGATGTGATGTACATTAAAAAGAAAAGGACCTCTGCGTAAGAGGTCCTTGGGGGGATGTATAGATAAGCTAGTTATCAGTATTGATAATGGTGTTAACTTGAAGCGTGCAAAAGTGTGTCCCTCTACAGGGCAGCATCCTTTTCGAGGACTTTGTGCTGTTGGTCCACCTTGAACGCCTTCAGTTTTTCGTTTAAGACGCTGTCAGAAAGGGCAAGAATTTGGACGGCAAATAAAGCGGCATTTTTTGCGCCGGCTTTACCCAGGGCCATGCTGGCTACGGGCACACCCGGCGGCATTTGTACTGTACTCAACAGAGCGTCCATGCCGCCAAGGCTTCCGGACACCAGGGGAACGCCGATCACCGGCAAGTGGGTGCGTCCTGCCAACGCACCTGCGAGATGCGCGGCCATGCCGGCTGCTGCAATAATTACCTTGATACCCTGGCCTGCGGCACCCTCTGCAAACTCTGCGGCCTCAATAGGCGTTCGATGTGCAGACAGGATGCGCACCTCCGGTGAGATGCCGAAGGGCCGAAACTGCTCCACACATGCATTCATGACTTCAAGGTCGCTGTCTGAACCCATGACAATGGCGACCGGTGTTGTTGTATTCTTTTTCATAGGATTGTTCTCTCAAAAACGGTTTCATTATGTTTTAGGACCTGGCCGCTAGTTTACATTTGAATGTGTAAGGATGCAAGACTGTGCCTTGATATACACGAAAACCATGGCCTAATATCAATGTAAGTCTTGTAGTCTGTTAAGATGGGAAGGTTTCGTAGGCCTTTTGCCAGTCAGAGTTTGACCCACTGGAAAAAAGTGAAAAACTTCTCGCATTAGCCTGGAAAAGCGAGGGTATTTGTTTTGACAGAACCTGGTGGATCGCCTATATCTTACTGAGTGCGGTTAACCATAAGGAACATGACAATCGGTTTAGTGCGTTTGAGAATATAGTCCTGTGGTTGGCGATATACATATCGTGTGTTGTTTAGAGTGAGTACAAGAAGAAGACGGTTGGCTAGTATTTTAGGAGCTCAAGAAATGAAAAAGCTGTTGATTTTGGCTGTTCTGGTAATGGCATCTGGTGTGGTTGTCGCACAGGACAATTCTGTGGGATATGATGCGGGTTTGACGGGGTCCATTGATCTGACATACCAGAGTCGGTACATCTGGCGTGGGTTTGATGTATTCAGTGACAATGATCCTGCTGCACAATTGACCGCCAACCTGAATTTCTTTGACACAGGGTTTGGCATGAATGTTGTGGGACATCGCGCCATTGGCAGTGGCCATGAAAATGATGAGCGATGGGACTACAATTTCTATTATGGCAATGTGTTGTTCGCAGAAGATGTCATGCAGACCAATTTTCGCATTGGATTTGTGCACTACAACTATGCAGAGCTGCCTCAGAAATTTAAAGACCTCGAGGAAGTGCATGCTATTGTGAGTATGCCCAATCTGACCGGTGTGGCTGGACTGGTTCCCAGTTATGCCTGCATCAAGATGTATCCTGCAAATAGCGGCTCCACGGGTGTAGGGCATAATGCCTCAGGTTTTCTTCATCAGTTCATGATGGATTATACCTTTGCCGTACCCGGCGTGACCCCTGATGTCCCAGAACAGATTTTTAAGCTTCATTCAGAACTGGTTTACAATGACGGTGTCAGTCCCTTCAACACAAACGTGGATCAGGACTGGTCTCATGCTGTGGTTGGGATTTCCACGGATGTGGATCTTGGGTATGGATTTGCTATCACACCGGGTGTGTACTATCAGTACAGTATGGAGAGGACAGTCAATGTTGAAGATGAAACATGGGTCACTGTAGGTGGTCGTTATTCATTCTAAGCAAGACTATCAAAAAAGAACTTCTAAAGGGCCGGTCATACCGGCCCTTTTTATTTGCGCTGTCACAAAAAAACCAGGGTAAGACAGGTGGTTTGTCATAACTTGTGAGGCTTGATGGATGAGTCAGGCTTGGTCGTGTGATAATATGAGTGATTTTGGTGTTATGGATATGTTTTTTAGGGGCTTTTTGTGCTTGACAACCCTTCTGTTTCTCAGTTAAATTAGCTCGAAAAGGCAAAATGGAATGCCTTTTGTCAAATGGAATTGGCTAATATAAGAAGGAAGGGATGAGAATGAAGGATCTATTTACCACAGGAGAGGCTGCTGATATTTGTAGAGTCAGCCAACAGACCATCATTCGTTGTTTTGACACAGGTCGCTTGGAGGGATTCCGGGTTCCGGGCTCAAAATTCCGACGCATTCCCAGGGCGAGTTTGCTCAAGTTCATGAAGGACAATCACATCCCTCTGGATAACCTGGAATCAGGAAAGAAGAAGATTTTGATTGTGGATGATGACGTGGAAATCGTGGAATTGATTTCCGAGGTGCTGTCCAGAGATGGGCGTTTTGATCTGAAGACAGCCTCCAGTGGGTATGAGGCCGGCATGGCCACACAGCAGTTTCGACCAGACCTGATTTTGCTGGATTATATGTTGCCTGATGTCAACGGAAACGTTGTATGTCAGACCATAAAAAATGATACTGAGTTTGAAGACATCAAGATCATTATTGTCAGCGGCGTTATTCGCCAGGATGAGATTGATCAACTCCTCAAGTCCGGTGCAGAGGACTTTGTGCGCAAGCCCTTCAATATTGATGAATTGACACAAAAAATATCCTCGGTCCTTCAGTTGGTTTGATGGCTGGGTCTTTGAAGTGCCTTCGGTGTGCTTCTCATTGAGTCAATCATGGAGGAGGCTCAATGCAGGGTCGGGAAACTGGAACAACTGCTCAGTGTACGCACTGGAAGAACGTGGGCAGGTGAGTGATTGAAAAGACAGGATTGATAGCATGGCGGATGCAGTTGGCAGTGTGGACAGGAGTCGAAGGACCAAGCTTGCTTTGAGCAGGCTTGAGACCCCGGCAGTACTACCCAGTGTGCTCATGCAGGCTGTCAGTATTGTGGTACAGACCCAATTCTCTTGTGAAGAACTGGTGGATCTGGTCTCAGTGTCCCCTGCACTGACCGTTCAGATTCTGCGATTGGCCGGGGAGCAGGGGGTGGCTGCGGCATCTTCCAGGTATAGTCTTTCTCATGTGATGGGGCGTCTTTCTCCAGAGGATGTGAGAAATGCTGTACTGGATCTACCCGTGTATGAGTCGCCTCATTCCCTGGTTCAATCTGAAGAGTCCGAGGTGGTCACCAGCCAGGATTTGGTGGTGCATAGTGTCGCTGTGGCATGTTGTGCCAGGGCATTGGCCCGGTTGATGGTCGTGGGCACGGATCACAATCTGGCCTACGTTTGTGGACTTTTACATGATCTCGGCAAATTCGCAGTGCATGAATTAATGCCCAAGGGATTTTCTGCCATGGCAGGGCAGGCTCGCGCCCAGCAGAGTGCAATACATCCTGTTGAACGCTGCTACCTGAGCGCCGATCATGGTACGATTGGCAGATTCCTGGCACGCAAGTGGCGATTGCCCCAGGCCGTTCAAATGGCGATTTGGCTGCATCACAGCAATCTGGCCGTACTTTCAAGCCATCCCCAATACGCCCATATGGCGGCGATCGTGTATTGCGCTGACGCCTTGGTCAAATCTGTAAATCTGGGGGCCTCAGGTAGTTTTGACACGGCATGTCCACTGGAGCAGATGTCTTCATTGCTGCGGGTCAGGGAGCAGTCTCTCAGGGAACTGAAAGATTCACTCAGCATGCAGGTGACTCCTCTACTGGAGCGTCTGCAACTGGACACGCCCGACATTGTCAGCAAGCTGTGCAGGGTGTCCCAGGAGGGAGCTGCCCTGTTGGGGCACAAGAATTGTGATCTTGACAAAGAAATTCGCCGCCTGAAGGGCATAGAAAATCAGTTGGGATTTGTGAAGGAGGTCTTGAGTCGCATTGATTCACAGATGTCCGTTCGAGATTCCGCTGAGAGTTTTGCCAGATGCTGGCAGCGGTTTTTCCAGACCGGAAAAATCTGTGTCATTTGGGGCGATCAGAGTGAGGGTGAACTGTACGAGGCTGTGCTCATCGAAGATCTTGAGAACAGCCGGCACATACTTCTGGACGCTGATGGAGGATCCCTTGTGCTGTCCGGTGAGGGTGATGTGGTTTGTGTGGATGAGCATTTTGACTGGATCTTTGACCAGGTAGACTGCGATTTTGCCAAGTCGAGGTGTTTTACTGTGCCTCTCGTGTCAAACGAGACCACCCAGGCGGCGATTATTTTTGAACTGAATTACCCGGTACCTCAAAGCAAGTTTAGGGAGACTTTTTCTCAAGCCGTACAGGTCGGACGTATTATTCTGGGCAGTGCTTTGGCCTGTCAGAGCCAGGAGGCCTTTGCCGAGGATTTGCTGGGATTTGATCAGGGCATGGAGCAAACGAGACCTGCACAGGGTGTTCAAGGCCAGGGTCTGGAAACTCTGGATTCCTTGGCTGAGATGGCGGCTGGTTTTGCCCACGAGCTGAACAATCCCCTGTCCATTATTTCCGGGCGTGCTCAGCTCATGGGAGAGAACGAGTCTGAAGAGGAAAAGCGCAGGTCATTGCTCCAGATTCGAGAAAATGTGGGGGATATTTCGGGCATGCTTGAAGCACTCATCAGTTTTGCTGAGCCGCCTCTGCCCAAGCCCTCGATTGTAAGTATTGCTCAAGTGATTGAAGAGGCTGTCCAATTGGCGGGATACAAGTCCGGGCATGATGATCTGGATGTGGCCGTGGAATATACAGGCGGTGGGCAGTCTGACGAGGCTCCCTCTGTGTTTGTAGATTCAGGTCAGGTGGCCTCGGCCCTGGCCAACGTGCTGGTCAACAGTGTAGAATCCTATCGAGGTCATGTCGGGCCCATTCGCATTACAGTCGGTTGTGCTGGTCCGACCCATGCGGACATCATAGTCAGCGATCAGGGGTGCGGTATGGATCAAGACACAATTCAGCGAGCCACGACACCCTTTTTCTCAGCCAAGCCTGCAGGCCGACAGCGGGGGATGGGATTGTCATATGCCGCCAGGGTGATTCAGGTGAATCACGGGCGATTGGGTATCCAGAGCCAGCTGGGCGAGGGTACAGACATTGCCATTTCACTGCCCATCACTCCCTCACTCTGACTTTTTTGTCACATCATTGCTTGACTCTTCTGTGGGGTTCTTTTATCCTGCCAAAACAAGGTGGATTTAAGATGACATGCAAGAGGTAAGTGTTTATGACGATGAGCAATTCTCGGCCTGTTGTCGTGGTGGTCGACGACGAAGGATCCATTCGCAAGGCTGTGGCCAGGACTCTAAAGGCAATGGAGGTCCACGTGGTCTTGTTTGACAGTGCCAAGGCATGCCTTGACTATCTGTCAGACAGTCCCTGCGATCTTCTGATTACAGATATAAAGATGCCGGAAATGGATGGTATAGCGCTTCTAGAAGAGGTGAAAAGTCTTGTACCTTGGCTGCCGGTGATGATGGTCACAGGATTTGGGGATGTGCCTCTGGCTGTCAAGGCCTTGAAGATGGGGGCGTCCGATTTTATTGAAAAGCCTTTGGAACGCGACAGTTTTCTGGTGTCTGTGAGAAAGCTGTTGGAGACAACCAACCCGGGGGATGCATTGTTGGGAAAGACACTGACCAAGGCTGAGTGTCGTATACTTCAATTTATTTTGACAGGCCAAAGCAGCAAGGACATCGCGAACCGATTCCACCGGTCTGTGCGGACCGTGGAGCTTCACAGGCAGCACATCATGCAAAAAATGGGTGTAAAGAATGTGGTGGAACTGGTCCAGCGAGTCAATGCCTTGGGCCAGGGTTCCGCGGAATTGGCCCAGGACTGAAGCCCGATAACAAGCCGAGTATTTCGTCATCATCTCACTTTGGCCCACAAGGCGCCGCCGGTTTTTCTCTGACCAATCCTTGCCCATGTGCAATACACACATCTTTATCGGCCGCTGTTCTTTGTATGTCACTTTCCCTGATTCATGTAAAGCAGATCAATCACTCGGCCGACTCATACTGCATCAGAGAAGCGTGTATGATTGACTAACTTTGACGAGGTTTGGATGAATCAGGAAAACAGGAATCAACGGCTGCGTCTCATGGTGAAGCAGTTGAACAAAGACCGGAAGAAACAGGCCAGGCAGATTGACCTGTTGTGTCATGATCTGATTGATGCGCAGCGTGTCTTTGTCCGGCGTCTTGAGACCATTGGCTTTGCAGCAAACCTGTATAAATCGTTTTTGGGGGTACAGGATACTGAGCAGATACTTCAGATTCTGATCAATGAGGTGCAGTCCTACATGCCGAGCATGGATGTCAATCTGGTGCTCAGGCAGTCGCATGGGTGTAAGATCTATCCCCTGGAAACCACGACGCGAGATGAAGGGCACCCTGTGGATGCCTTTGACGGGGCCGTGGTGGAGGCGGTGTGCAGAGCCAACAAGCCCTGTCACCTGGAAGATTTGCTGGGCATGGGCCTTCCGCTTTCACCGCAAAAAGCCAGTCGTACCCAGATGACGACCCTGCCTCTGCCACAGGGTGGGCGCTGTATGGGATTTATTGTTTTGACCAGTCCTGCCAACATCCAAGTCCACGCACATATGATGGAACAGATTACCCTGGCAGGCAGCGGTATTTCTCAGGCTGTCTTGGCCACTGAGAAGGTGAGCCAGTCTGCGTGATGGGTACCAGGTATTTAATAGAAGACATAGGAGACAGTCCGATGAGTGAACGGCTCGACGCCGGCCCGGATGGGGTCGACGTGACAGATTCTTTGGAGGCCACATTCGTGTTTCGTGCATGGAAGAACCTCTTTTTTTTCATTCTGATCCTCTGTATGCTCCTGATTCAGGGCATTTTCTGGGTGACGGACCTTGGCCTGGTGACACCGCCGGATCCCAATGGCGTTCAGGCCGCACTGCCCCTCGGGTCAGAGCCCGCTGTTGTTTCAACCTCTGAGTCTGCGCCGGGTAATACCCTGTATGGCATTGCCCCTGGTCACCTGGATCTGGCATTGGGCCTTATCAACAGCGTGACTTTTCTGGCGGCGGTGCTCTACTGTCTCACCCTGATGTTTAGCATGATGATCAGCATCATCAGTCGATTGGGTGGGATCAGACATGTATGTCGAGCTTTCTTTCTCTCCATGATCGTGTTGGTATTCCTGATACCGTGGCACGCCTTTCTCGAGTCCAGCGTTCTGGGTGTGCTGTTCAGTCATGAAGATCTCGTGCAATCCATGGCCGCCAAACAGGCGAGTCTCCATGTGACGATTCTTTATTACGCACGTTTTTGTGGGTATTGGGTGGTGGTGATGCTGATGTTGTTTGTCTCGCAGGCCCGATTGGGACGTTGGAGCAGGGCGATGCAGCGAAGGCTCGAGATCGTATAGCCATTTTTCTGATTTAACCAAGCCACGGCTTTACAGGGCTGTCCATGGATCTATAATGTGGGCCATATGACAGACTCAGTAAATACAGCCAATGAACTGGTCCAGACGCAGATTGTGCGTCTGGTAAAACCGGACCACGCCTTTGAGTTGTCCTGCGGCCGAACTCTGGCCCCCATTGACGTCGCCTACGAAACCTGCGGCCAGCTCAATGAGGCAGGGGACAATGCCGTGCTCGCATGCCATGCACTGACCGGCGATGCCCACGTTTCCGGATTTCACGGGCCCAACGGTGAAAAACCCGGGTGGTGGAACGACATGATCGGCCCGGATCGCTGGGTGGATACCAACAAATACTTTGTCATCTGCACCAATCTCCTGGGGGGATGCAGCGGAACCACCGGGCCAGGCTCCATCAATCCGGAGACAGGCAAGCCCTATGGTCTGGATTTTCCCATTGTGACGATCGCCGATATGGTCAGGCTGCAGAAAATGCTCCTGGACTTTTTGGGTGTTCGTCAATTGCTGGCTGTCATCGGGGGGTCTGTGGGTGGGATGCAGGTCCTGCAATGGCTGGTGGACTACCCGGATTTTGTCAAGGCAGGTATCCCGATTGCCACCACAGCTCACTTGAATGCTCAGTCCATTGCCTTTGATGCCGTGGGACGCAATGCCATTGTGGCAGATCCGAATTTCAACGAGGGCAAATACTACGATGCAGACGAGGGCCCTCGCCGCGGCCTGGGTATTGCGCGCATGATCGGGCATATCACGTACCTCTCTGAAGAGGGCATGCGCAGTAAATTCGGCAGGCAACTGCGCAGTGCAGCAGACTACACGTACGATTTTGCCTCGGAATTTTCAGTCGAGACCTACCTGGATCATCAGGGTGAACGTTTTGTGGAGCGTTTCGACGCGAACACCTATCTTTACGTGACCAAGGCGGCGGATTACTTTGACCTGGAAAAGGCCTATGGTTCCCTGGAGAAGGCGTTTGAAATGATCCGGTCCAGGGTCCTGATCATCAGCTACAGCAGCGACTGGCTCTTCACGCCTCAGCAGTCCAAGAAAATGGTCAATGCCATGGCAGCCACGGGCAAGGATGTGAGTTATTACAACATTGAGTCGTCCTATGGTCATGACGCCTTCCTCCTGGAGACCGACACGCAGGGCCCTATTATCAGTTGTTTTCTGCAGGCCACAGCCCACCCACTCCTGGATCATACAGACTGTATGTGTGAGGCCAGGGAACGTCCTGTCTTGACCCGTTTTGAACAGGCCCAGCGCACGCGTGTGGACTATGAGCTCATTGAGTCTCTGATCGAGCCCCGTGCCACGGTCCTGGACGTGGGCTGCGGCGATGGAGAACTGCTCGCCCAATTGCGTCGCGACAAACACATCAGCGCCCGCGGCATTGAAGTGCAGCAGGATCTGATCCTGACCTGTGTGTGCCGCGGTCTGTCCATCATGCATCACGACATTGACGAGGGACTCAAGGCCTTTGCAGACAAGAGCTTTGACTATGTCATTTTGTCCCAGACCCTGCAGGCCGTGCCCAATCCCAAAAAGGTCTTCACGGAATTGCTGCGTGTGGGGCGTCGGGTGATTGTCAGTTTTCCCAACTTTGCCTTCTGGCGAAGCCGGTTCCAGTTGTCCCTTCTGGGGCGGGCCCCGGTGACCAAGCAACTGCCCTTTGGCTGGTACAATTCACCGAACATCCACTTCCTGTCACTCAAGGATTTTGATCACTTCTGCGAACGCCTGGGCGTGACCATTGAGAAGCGAATCCCCCTGGTCAAGACCAGCCTTTCGCCAGTACGGTTCGCACCGAATCTGCTGGCCGAGCAGGCCATTTATGTGACCAGTCGGCCGTAAAATGACTGTGCCTCCAGCCCGCTCATTCGACGGGAAAACCATTCGAGGGAAATTTCCGGATGGGACGATCCATTAAGCGACGCAGGAGCGTGGATTGTCCCGGCTGAATGCGACGCGCAAGCACCCTTCGTATGGATCAGTGGGTATCGAAAGCATGGCGATTCGGGTGCATCTTTACTGCCGGAAGCGAATCCCGATGTGCTTCACATCGGGGGGGGGGGGGAAGGGGTCGGTCCCAGTATTTAGGGGGGGGAAAGGGGTCGGTCCCAGTATTTAGGTATTGAAAGGTATTTAGCATTATGATAATGCGTCATCCATGCCTAGGAAGCCTAGAATAGAGTACGCGGGTGCCATTTATCACGTGATGAGTCGTGGTAATCTTCAGAATGAGATTTTTTGTGATGAGGGTGATTGTGAGATGTTTTTGGAGGCGTTGGGGCAAGCCTTCGCTCGCACCGGGTGGATTGTCCATTGTCACGTTTTGATGGTCAACCGTTGGCATGCGCTCATCGAAACCCCTGAGGCTAATTTGTCTGTGGGTATGAAGTGGCTGCACGTTTAGATACGCGCTCCGGACGCCTTCGGTATCGCCGCATGCTTCAATCCTATGTTGATGACATGGTTGTTTGCAGGGAACCCGGTAAGTTTGATCCAGATTGGTCCAAGATTCGCCGTGGTTGGTTTTGGGGCAGCGATGAGTTTGGTCGGGCACTGTTGGATAAACTTGAGGGCCTTGGTTCGAAGACAAAGCCGGATAGCTTGGGTGGTCAGGCGATTCGTTTGCACAATGAACATCAGGCAGAACAATTAAAGGCTCAAGGCCTGGCGGCTCTTAAGCTGGATGAGCCTGATTTGGCTTCTATGGCCAAAGGCTCGTGTGAAAAAAGGGTATTGGTTTGGTATGTCAAGTCTCATACGACAGTGAGTAATGCTTGGGTCTCTGAACATCTTCATTGTGGTCACCCTTCGAATGTAGCCAAATATGTTCAGTCTATTGGGGAAAGCAAGGATCGCAAAATTGTAAAACAATGCAAAATCCTGGTGAAAACACTGGATGGGCTAGTCGCACCTAAATACTGAGACCGACCTTTCCTTCGCCTGAGATGTTAAAAGCCGCTTATCCTCATGAAGCCGTGCGGACTTTCGGGGCCTGCCCTTAAGTTACAACTTAGGCCAACTCGACAGGTGTGAAATGGCCGTGGGTCAATATGGATCAACCCCTGTTGTATGGTTGCAAGGCCTTTCATTCGCGGGGGAACAGAGGCTTTTACAATTCGATTGGCCCTTGACTCTGGTTCCTACCCCTGCTTTCCTTTGTGATTTTCCTCCGTGGTCGGGGTATATCCCGGTCAAAGTGCGGGAGTAGCAAGCCACGAAAAAGCCGAATGGTTCGGTCCAGGGTCACAATAAATCACCGTAATTCGCTATTGACTCTTGCCTAATTGCGTGTACACTATTGTAGTGTGGAATTGCAAAGGAGTCAGTTATGTTGAAAAATATTACCCTGAGTGCGGAAGATCGCTTAATCAAGAAAGCACGCGAAAAGGCAGCCGCCAGTCAAACCACTTTGAATGCGTTGTTTCGCAAATGGTTGGAGAATCTAACAGGACAATCAAGATCTCCTGACAAATACAGAGATCTCATGAAGAGCCTGTCATATGCTAAGTCAGGACAGTCTTTTTCACGGGAGCAAATGAATGAGCGATAGGTTCTTCATTGACACCAATGTATTTGTCTATAGCTTCGATGCCACGGCCAAAAGGAAACAGCAGATCGCAAGAGATCTTGTGGCTAGTGCCTTATCGCAGAACACAGGCATCATCAGTTATCAGGTCATTCAAGAGTTCCTGAATGTCGCGACTCGAAAATTTGCCCACCCGCTGACCCCTCAGGACGCCAAGCAGTACTTGGCGCAAGTGCTTTATCCCCTCTGTGAGGTATTCCCCACGGAGAGTCTATACTCTGTGGCACTCGATTTGAGTAGAGATACCCAGTATTCCTTCTACGATTCGCTGATATTGGCGGCGGCCGTCGCAGGTGGTTGCAAGACCCTGCACTCGGAAGATCTCTGTCATGGACGCACCGTCGCGGGTGTAACCATACAAAATCCTTTCAGGTAAAGGCACCTTCGCACCATTCTGTCTTTGCGTACAATTCTAATCGACTGCTATTAGCCGGGACAGTCGTTCGATGCCAAAACCATCCGAAGGAAACTGCCGGATGGGACGATCCATTAAGCGACGAAGGAGCGTGGATTGTCCCGGCTGAAAGCGTAGGGTTAGAATTCCCCGCATGGATCGTCTGGTATCGAAAGCTCGACGCTTCACCTCATAAAGACGTACGTCACCGACTCGCTGCAGGGCAGGATCAATTGATCGTCTTGAACCTGGATGTGGATCGTGGCGGCCGGCCCCTCATCCACGGGCATGCATTCAATCTTTGATACAGTCTGACCGGCCAGGGGGATGCGAAGGGTGCGTGTGAGGTCTGACCCTGAGGGGAGCCAGATCGCCAGGATCTTTTGTGGGCCGTTGTCCTGGGTAAATTCATAGGCCATGGCCTGGTCCAGGGCCACCTGGCCGGAGTAGCGGAAGTCGCCGAGTGTGGCATATAAATGAGACACTGCGTAATACGACGGTTTGGGCTGGTAGTTTCTCGTCAGGCCGGATGAACCGTGCACCTGGGGTTTGTCCGAGTCGTTGAACCAGAACATGTAGGCACGGTCCATATCCATGGCCGAAAACAGCAGCCAGGATCGCACCAGGTACTGGGCCTGCTGCAGGTCCGTGCTGCCCACCCAGTCCTTGAAGTCACCTGTGGCAGGGGCGGATTTTGTGGTACTGTCCCACCCGAATTCCGTGAGCCAGATTTGCTTGCCCGGTGCATGGGTGTCACGCCAGGCAAGGGTCCTTTCGATCTTTTTGAGATAGTCGAGCTGCGGGTCCTCAGGAAAGCTGCGTTTCCACGTGGGCCAGCCCTCGACCTGCGCATAGCTGTGGATGTTGATCACATCGTAGAGGTCCTCCAGGCCCTGGACACAGGTCAGGCCCTTGGCGTATCGTTCGCTCTCTACAGGGTCAGCGGCACAGGTGACAATGGTCATGTTGGGGTCACCCAGGCGAATGCCGCGTGCCATGTGCTCAAAGATGGTTCGATATTCTGCGTCACTATACTTGCCCGGCTCATTGTCGATCTCCATGGCTTTGACCAGGTTTTTGTGGGAAGGTCCAAAGAACCGGGCAAAGGCAAAGCCGTAGGTTTCAGCATCTCTGGCCGGAGTCTTCCACTGCTCAAAAGGCATGTCACCGAACATGATGCTGGCATCGATCACATAGCCCCTGGCTGTCCATGTGCCATACAGTGTTTCCCAGTTGACCTGATTGCGAGCCATGGGAAACACGGGCCAGAAACTCGTGTCATCACCGAGGTCCCAATTCAGACCATGGTAATCCCGAACGTGACGACAGATGGGCTGATACAGGTCCGGCTTGAACTGTACGGTGTGCACACATATGCCCATGAAATCCTTTATCGGAGGTTTTGAGGTCCGGGTTTTGTCTGCCCAGGCATCAAGCGAACTCACTACAACGATACTGATGAACAACAGTTGTCTGAGTTGTCGCAGGGTCGTGACTTTCATAGGCACTTTCTGGGAATGAGTTACAGGGCAGGCAGTTCCAGGCCGTGTGTTTCCATGAGGGCCCTATCCGTCATGATGGTCTGCGCAGTGCCGTCTGCCACGATCTGACCGTGATCCACGAGAATCACTCGGTCAGCAAGGGCATAGGCGAAATTCATATTGCACGTGGCAATCACCAGGGTCTGTGTGAGGCTTTTGAGCAGTGTCTGGAGCTCGATTCTGCGTCTCGGGTCCAGGCTGCCGTCCGGTTCGTCGAGCGTGATGATCCTGGGGGCCATGGACAGGACCGTGGCAATGGCAGCGGCCCGTTTCTGCCCTGCGGAGAGGTGGTGCGGTGGTTTGTGGGCCTTGTCCGCCAGACCGACTGTGGTCAGGGCCTGTGTCACGCGCTGTTCGATCTCGGCTTGAGACAGCCCCATGTTCAGCGGACCGAATGCAATGTCCTCGAACAGTGTGGGCATGAACAACTGATCGTCCGGATTCTCCAGACAGCAGCCCAGCACCTGGCGAATGGCCTTCAGGTTTTTCTTCGTGACTTTCAGCCCCTCCACCACCACGGACCCGGTGCCCTGGGCAAAACCGGCCATGGCCAGGAGCAGTGACGATTTTCCAGCGCCGTTGGGACCGATCAACAGGACCTTTTCCCCGGGTTCAATGGACAGTGACACCCGGTTCAGGGCAGGCGTGCCGTCAGGATAGTGAAATGAAAAGTCTTTGATGTCTATGGCGGTCATGGAAAGCGGTTTTCAGTTTTTGGTTTTCAGTTTTTAGTACATGGACCCAAGGTGTAGTAACAGGCCAATATACAGGGTGGCGATGGCCATGAACAGCCAGTCTGCGGGTTTTATGTGAAACTGTCTGGGGCTGTGCCACTGGCCTGTGAAGCCGCGCGCCTGCATGGCCTGAGTAATGTGTGTGGAGGTGTCCAGACTCTGGACCAGGACCGAACCGATCATGGCCGCGCCTATGCGTAATTCCTGTTTGGTAGGCAAGCGCTTGAGGGTTCGCAGGGTCCTGGCCTGTTTGGTGTGATGCGCCTTGTCGATCAGCACAAAGATGTAGCGATACAGGAAGCCCAGCTGGATAACCAGGATCTCAGGTACATGCCAGCGCTGGAGCACCATGAGCAGGTCGCTGAATCGAGTGGTGCAGATCAGGGCAGTGAGGGCCAGCATGGAACCGACAAATTTTGCAGTGAGTGTCAGGCACTTCAGCCAGCCCATGGTGCTGTGCCATTGAAACGGACCAAACAGGATCGTGGTCTCGGTCCTGTCGTACCAGAGACTCGTCAGGGCCAGGACGAGGATGAACGGCAGTGCCCAGAGTATGTGTTTTGCGACAAACTGAATGGGGATCCGGCCAAGCACCAGCAGGACAAACGGCCCAAGCCAGGTGTAAAACGCCAGATCCGGTGAAAAGCGGGGCAGCGCCACGATCAACAGGGTTGCTATAAGTGTGACAGCCAGTTTGGCCCGTGCATCCAGCCTGTGGATCGGTGAGTCCTGATACGCAAACTTGTCAATATGGGCGTGGTGCATGGTTGTGGCGAGGACTAGAGATTAGGCGTTTTCTTTCTGATCAGCAGGGCAGTGCCCCAGACTGCCGCCATGGTGACCAGGGAGCCCACCACACCTGCAAAACTGGTCCAGCCGGCACTGACTGTGGCGTCTTCAGTATTGATATGTCCCATGGGTACGGGTCGCCTGGCATAATCGGGCAGGAGCGTATACTTGCTCTGCAGGGTGTCCAGGGCCTTTGCCTGTTCGTGAGCCTGCACCATGGATTCGAATGCCGGCTGGTCCGGGCGCTGTGCATAGGACCATTCCAGACCGTCCGGCCGATCTGAGGCATACAGAGACACAAACGCACTGAGAAACAGGGTCACCATGCCCAGTGTGACCAGGAGTAATTTGCCACGGCCAGCAGTACTGGATTCGCTGGTGTGACTCAGAATGTCCGGTCGGATCTGCCTGACATAGGCCAGCACTGCCACGGTGATGATGCCTTCCATGAGACCAATGACCAGGTGCACACTCAGCATGGTCCAGGCAAAGGTGGAAAACGGCAGGGTCAATACACCGGACAATGCCGTCTGCATAGGCACCAGAATGGCACCTGCCAGTACTGTGATCAATGCACTGGCCATGACCGCCAGGTTAAACCGCCACGTGTCATGCGTCTGGTGCAGGATCAGGCGATACAGGGCAAATCCAAGATAAGAAGGCACCAGGGCCATGTTGATGATATTGCAGCCCAGTGCCAGCAATCCGCCATCCTGGAACAGGAGGCACTGGACCATCACAATAGAGCTGACCACCAGGGCCCCTGCATGAGGGCCCAGCAGGATGGCCAGCAGCACGGCCCCGATCAAATGGCCGCTTGTGCCCGGCAAACCGGGCAACGGCAGGTTGATCATCTGGGCGGCAAACACAAAGGCTCCGAGTATGCCCATCAGACCCAATTGGTCGGTTGAAATGGTCTGCTTGACCCGATTGCAGACCACGCCAAGACCGATACCTGCCGCAGCGAATGTGCCTGCGGCAACCGGGACAGATAAGAGTTCGTTGGCCATGTGCATATTGGGCTCGTTGTTAGTTTCAGGTTTCAGGTTTCAGGTTTCAGGTTTCAGGTTTCAGGTTTCAGGTTTCAGGTGCGCATAAGATAGTTGATTGCGTAACACTTTGTCAAGTCCGAAATTCAAGTCATTGTGTCAGGGGCAGGGGCCGCTATAATGGGGAGCGAATTTCTGTGATGGCCTTTTTTGGGAGTATGGTTCATGGATAAAGTAGAACGGATTGGCGTGTCTCTGGAGCCTGATTTGCTGGCCGAATTTGACGCCATGATTTCAGAGAAGGGGTATCGCAATCGTTCCGAGGCGCTGCGGGATCTCATTCGCAAGGAATTGGCCAATAAGCAATTAGAAGATCCTGGTGCCAAGGCTGTGGGTGTAGTCCTGCTGGTCTTCGATCACCATGTGACCAAACTGACTGAGAAGCTCCTCAATCTGCAGCATTCCCATCTGCTCCACACCATTTCCTCGCTCCATGTACATCTGGACCATCATCATTGTCTGGAAATCATTGTCCTTCAAGGGTCTGTGAATGAAATTCAGGCCGTGGGAGACCGCATGATCAGCCTCAAGGGTGTGAAACAGGGGCGCGTCAACCTGGTATCCGGACAGGACTAATACTCTTGGGACGCCTTGGTTTTCCCTTTGACACACCTGTTAACCACCAGATGGCAGACCACCGCCAGAGGCATGCCGATCAACGGAATCAGGAGCATGACCTTCATCGTGCCAGAGGGGGCACTGTCTTTGGTCAGGATCAGGCTGTTCATGAGATCCAGGGAGGACGGAATGATGCGTGGAAACAGGCAGGCGCCGGCCATACCCAGCATGCAGGTGATAGCCACGGAACCCGCAAAAAATGAGTGGAGATCCTTCTGCGCGCTGCTGGATATCGTGATCACCAGGATACTGATCAGAAACAGAACAAACAGGCCATCAAACACCGCATTTTTGAGGATGCCTTCGAACAGAAATCTGGCCTCAAAGAGGGTGTACACTGTCATGCATATCCAGAGCACAATCATCACCACCCAAAGACGCGACACCCACTGGCGCAGGGTGTTTTGGAGATCGCCCCGGGTCTTGATCGCGCCAAAGGCGGCACCGTACAGGGTGAATGTGATCAGGCTCAGGACACCACCGAGCAGGCTGTACGGATTCAGCAGGGAGAAAAATGATCCGCTGTACACCCCCCCGTTGCGGATGGGCAGGCCTCGAAGCACATTCGCCAGGCAGAGACCCAGCACAAAGGTCGTGACCAGACTGCCCAGGCCAAAGCCCATGTCAAAGGTGCCTTGCCAGACTGAGCTGTGCCTCATGTGTCTGAGCTCCATGGACACGGCCCTGACAATCAAGGCCAGGAGCAGGACGGAGAACGGGATGGCAAACGCACTGGAGAGTATGGTGTAAACCGTTGGAAAGGTTGCATACAAGGCCCCGCCGGCTGTGAGCAGCCAGACCTCGTTCCCATCCCAGAACGGCATGATCACGCGGATGAGTACGTCACGGTCTTCCTGCCTGCGTGTGAACAGGCTGATCACGCCCATGCCAAGGTCAAAGCCATCCAGTACGGCATACCCGATGAATAACACAAAATACAGAATAAACCAAGTGAACTGCAATGGATCCACTGTTGCTCTCCTTACTCGGCTTAGAGTCGCCCTGTTGAAGAGTTTTCAGACAGAGCCTAGCATAAGATGGTGAATGCGGCACACTTTGTCAAGCAGGAAGTTCAAGTCACAGGGGTATTCAATGGGTGCGTCTGATCCTGTTTTTTTTTCTCGAGCCTTGATCCGAAGGTGTTGTGTTGCTAGTATCAGGGGGCTCGATGGTATGAATTGAATCTTGAGTTCCTTGTGAGATCGTAAATGATGCGTCTGGACTGGGCTGTTCGAGTTTTTGGTAAGTCATTTCTTAATTCAAGAAATTCCTGTACTGTCTTTTATGTCGGTCTGTCCGGTCGGGAATATTGGGATGGAAATTAGGTAACTGGAGCTGGGGGCTTCTTGGTCTCCTAGTATAATATGACGTCTCGTAAAATTAAGGTAACACTCCCAACTGAGCAGTATTACGTGGACGAGGTTGAATGCCGAACAGGCTGCCCTGTGAACACGGATGCGAGGGGTTATCTCATTGCCACTTATGAAGGAAGATACAGGGACGGCTATGTGATTTCGCGAGCCACCAATCCCTTTGCCTCTATCTGCGGCAAGGTCTGCGGCGCGCCCTGCGAAAAGGCGTGCCGGCGCGGAGATGTGGATGCCCCCATTACCATCAGGAGTATCAAGGGATTCCTGACCTCCAAGTGCGGGCCTGAAACCGGTGATCTCAAGACGCCCCTGACCTACTCCAGGGTACGCGGCTCAACCGAGCCCAAGCTCAACGGCATGAGCGTGGGCATCATCGGCGGCGGCGTGGGCGGCTATACCTGCGCCCATGACCTGGCGCGCCTGGGGTATGCCTGCACCCTCTATGAGAAGCATACGCAAAGTGGCGGTATGTTGATTCAAGGCGTGCCCATTAATCGTCTGTCCCGTCAGGTGGTTCAGGCTGAAATGGACTCGATCCTGGAATACAAGCATATCCAGGTCAAGCACGGCTGCGAGGTGGGCAAGGATATCTCTTTTAAGGACATTCAGACCCGGCATGACGCGACTTTTATTGCCGTGGGTCTGTGTCAGGGACGCATGCTCCCCCTGGAAAACGGTGACCATCCGGATGTGCATCCCGGCCTGGAATTCCTCTTTGATTTCAACTGTGCCACACCGTGGGATCTGACAGGCAAGAAATGCCTGGTCATCGGCGGCGGTGATGTGGCGTTTGACGTGGCCCGATCTGCGCTGCGATGTAAGGCGCCGGTGGTCAATCTCTGCTGCCTGGAACGAGAGGCCCTGGGCGAGATGACCGGGTCCGTGGACGAACGCGAGGGCGGACACAGAGAGGGTGTGATTTTCAATGATGGCTGGGGACCGGATGAAATCGTGGTGGAGGGCGGTCTGCTCAAGGGCTTGAAAATCAAGAAGGTCAAACGTGTCTTTGACGAGAATCGCCGCTTTGCCCCGGAATTTCTGGATGACACCCGGTTCGTGGAGGCGGACAAGATCTTCATGGCCGTGGGCCAGAAGGCCGACCTGTCGTTCCTGGACGGCAGCGGTGTTGCGATCAACCCACGGGGGCTCATTGAGTGTGATCCCCAGACCATGGCCACCAATGTCCCTGGCGTGTATGCCGGCGGTGACGTGGCCCTGGGACCGAAGCTGTTTATCGATGCGATTGCCTCGGGCAGTCATGCCGCCCTGGCCATGGACGCCTATCTGACCAAGACACCGCGTCTCAAGAAACGTCGTAAATTGACCTTTACCGATGCTGACACGTATGACCGGGAGGTGGACTATCTGCTGGACGATCGTCAGGAGCGGGACGAACTGGACGTGGATCCCGTCAGGGAGCCTCTGGTCCTGGGGACGATCGAATACAGTGAGCAGGCTGCGAGCGATCAGGCCTCCCGCTGCCTGTTGTGTCATATTCACCCCACCTTCGAAGGGGACATCTGTATCCTCTGCGGCGGGTGTGTGGATGTGTGTCCCTCCTATTGCCTGAGCATGAAAACCCTGGATCAACTGGACGTCAACCCTGATGTCACCACCCTGGTCGAGAAGGAATTTGGCGATGCAGAGGTCGCTTCGGACGCCTGTTCCGTGATGCTCTTTGACCCACTCAAGTGTGTGCGCTGCGGCATGTGTGCCATCAAATGTCCCACGGGGGCCTGCAAGATGTCCACCAACGACTTTGTGGACTGTTATGAGGCAGCAGAATGATTTTGTTAACCATTATTACCTTGGTGTGCACGCTGATCTTGGGTGCCCTCTTTTTTGTGCTCTTTTGCTGGGGCGTCAAGGACGGGCAGTTCAGCGATGTGGAAGAGGCCAAATATCAGTTGTTTAGAGAAGAAGAATGATAAACTAGTTTTTAGTTCTTAGTTTTTAGTTCTTAGTTTAGCGATATTTGATGGCTTAACTCCTTCAACTTTGAACTCTGAACTGAACAGGGAATAATACCATGACACAGTCAGACAAGATGAAACGGCGTGAGTTTTTGACCATGGGCTCGTCCCTGGGACTGCTCGGCGTGGCTGCCGCAGCCACAGGGGGGGCGGTCTTCAAGTATCTGATGCCGGTCGTGACCTATGGCACACCCAAAAAATTCAAGATCCCCAAATCGGATCTGCCGGACGTTGGCGATGAATTACTCTTCTCCGACCAGAAGGTCGTACTCCGGCGCCACAGTGACACAGAGATGGCGGCCCTGTCTCTGGTCTGTACCCACTTGGGGTGTACTGTCAATGTGGTGGAGACCGGATTCCAGTGTCCCTGTCACGGCTCGCAGTACGATATCAAGGGCACGGTCGTGGGTGGCCCGGCCCCGCAGTCCCTGGCCTGGTTGACCGTCAAACCCCTGCCGGGCAATTACCTCGAGATTGACACGGGAAGTCGTTTAAAGGAAAACAGCTACTTTAAGGTATAGAGAGACGCAAAGAATGGGTATGGCTAAAATGCAACAACTCAAACCCGTGCTGCATGAATTTGGACGCAAGGTCTACAGTACCGTGATTCGACATGGCGCCGACAACACCGGTTTGACCAAGTCCAAGATCATGTTCGGCAATCTGTTCCTGCACATCCAGCCGGTCAAGGTGCACAAACGCACCTTGAATTTCAAGACCACCCTGTGCGCAGGCTTGATTACCTTCTATCTGTTTTTGATTCTGGTTGGCACCGGCGTCCTGCTGATGTTTCACTATGTCCCCTCCACGCACGTGGGGCCGGATGGTCTGCCCGAGGCCTACCAGCGCATGTTGAATCTGCGCAGCAATGTCTTCTGGGGCGTGTTTACACGGAACATGCACAGATGGGCGGCCCATGCCATGGTGGCCATGATGATCCTGCATGTCTTCCGCGTCTTTGTGACAGGCTCCTACAGAAGACCTCGTGAGTTCAACTGGGTCATCGGCATGATCTGCGGTATTCTCACGGTGGTGCTGTCCTACACGGGCTATCTGCTGCCCTGGGACCAGCTGGCCTACTGGGGCGTGAAGGTGGGTACGGAGATTGCCAAGATTGCGCCGGGCGGCGAGATCATTCGCGGTATCCTGCTGGGTGACAACGAGGTGGGCGGCGAAGCCTTGATCCGTTTCTATGTCCTGCATGTCGCGCTGCTGCCCACGCTGTTGACCGTCTTCATTGCGATCCACTTTTTCCGCATTCGCAAGGACGGCGGCCTGGCCAAGCCGGATGACACGTCAGGTGACAAACTGATTCCGCAATCGGAGTGTGGTGAGGTGCGCAACACGTCTGTGTTCAAGAGTGCCCGCAGTTATCAACTGGTGGAGATCGTCAAGGGCACGGAACCCAAGGTGAACGAAGAGGTCAATCAGATGGTCTTTTCCTGGCCCAAGTTGATGGTCCGGGAATTGATCGTGTTCGTACTGGTCCTGGCCGTCCTCTCGGTGATCTCGCTCGCGTACAATGCCCCATTGGAGGGCCCGGCCGATCCGGCCCACCCGACCAACCCGTCCAAGGCGCCCTGGTATTTTCTGGGACTCCAGGAACTGGTGAGCTATCACGCCCTGTTCGGCGGGGTCATACTGCCCGGTCTGTTGGCAGGCCTGCTGCTGGTGGCGCCCTATATTGAAATCTTCGTGGAAACCCTGTTTGGGCTCAAACGCGGCAATATCAGCGGTGTATACTTTGGCAAGGAGCGGCTGCTGGAAAACAGCCTGTTTATGACCATCTTCATTGCGGGCATTCTGTTTATCATTATTGGGTCCCTGTTCAGGGGTGCCAACTGGGAATTTGTCTATCCATGGATTCCAACCCCTGGGGGTCATTAATTATGCTGAAAGACTATCGAATTCTACTGGCCGCATGTGTGATTGCAGTCGGTGCCATGCTGCTGTCCATTGCCAAACTGGTCACGCCAGGGTACAAGGCCCATCAGAAGGCCTACGCCAAACTCACCGGGAGCACCGACTTTGAAATCGGTGTCAAGCAAATCAACGTGGAGACCAAGGCCGGCCTCCTGGTAGACCGATGCACGACCTGTCACCTGGGCGCTGCCAATGCCGATGCCGCGGCCTTTGATCAGCCGCTGCGCACCCACTCGGAGATCTGTCCGGGCCTGGCTGAACAACCGCATGACCTCAACAAGATCGGGTGCAGCATCTGTCATGAAGGCAATGGCCGCGCCATCGACGAGACGGATGCGCACGGCCATTTCAAACATTGGCTGTCGCCCCTGCTGGTCGGCCGCGAGGCCCAGGCGAGCTGCGCCAAATGTCACTATATGGGCGCCGGCACCCTGCTCGGTGCAGAGACGTATCTCCGGGGCAAGGAACTCTTTGTGGAGAAGGTGTGCTATGCCTGTCACACCATTCGCGGCCTGTCCGACGGCAAGTCCGCACCGGAACTCACGGATGCCGGGGACAAGTTCACACTGGCCTATCTCAAGGAGTCGATTGTCGTGCCCACGGCCAATCTGGCCACGTCCACCATGCCCAAATTCAACTGGACTCAGGAGGCTGACACGATCGCGGCCCTGGCCATCTTCCTCAAGGGTCAGCGACTCAACAAGCTGCGGGATGAGGCGTCTGCCCCCATCGGCATGCTGGCTGCGGAACAGACCTTTGCGTCCGTGATCGAACCTTCGGTCGCAGCCGGGGAGGCACTGTTCAAGGGGGCCTTTTCCGGTCACCTGCAGTTGCGGGGCGGATGCATCAACTGCCACGCTGTGAAAAACAGCGAGGGGCTCGTTCAAGGGGGTGAGAATGGCCCTGAGTTGACCTATGTGGGACGGGCCCGAAGTGCCGCGTACATGGCGTCCCACATACGCAATCCCAAAGAGGATGCCCTGGATACCATCATGCCGCCGTTCCGACATCTGTCGGACACGGAAATCGATAGTCTGGTGCTGTACCTCCAAAGCCTGGACTACACCCTGCCGCGCACGCCCGAGCCTACGGCCCAGGCGCTGTTCAGCAACTACTGCATGAGTTGTCACGGACAGAACCTGGACGGCAACGGCTCAATCGCGGCCCTGCTCGATCCCCTGCCGCGTGACTTCACGGCGTATCAGTTTGTGGCCAGCTACAAGGATCGTTTCGTGAATTCTATCCGTGAGGGTGTGGCAGGGGGGGCGATGGCGCCCTGGCAGAATATCTTGACCGAAGAAGAGATCGAGTCGCTGGTGACCTATATTGTGAGCACCACGGAGGACCGTCAATCACGCTTTGTCCGTATGGATGTGTCACTGCCCAAACCAGGGGATCCGGAACGCCACAGGTTCCGAGACGAGACTCGCACGCTTGAGGCCGGCGATATCACCAGCGGACAGGACGCCTTCCAGAAGTTCTGTGCCTCGTGTCACGGTATGCTGGCCAATGGCAAGGGCCCCAATGCCTATGCCCTGAAGCATCCGCTGCCGCGTGACCTGATCAACAAGAAATTCCTGAACCAGTCGAGTGTCACGGATGAACGTCTCTACCGATCGATCCTTCTGGGCGTGGCGGGTACACCCATGCCGTCGCATGATCACCTGGCCGACCAAACCATCCTGGATATCATTGCTTATCTAAGGTCCATTTCAAGGGATACAAACTGATGAAGAAAGACAGTGCCGCCAAACTATTGATATACTGTTCCCTGGGATACCTGGCCCTGGGCATGACCCTGGGCATCGTGACGGCCATGAAGTTGATCTGGCCCGCCATCGGCGACTTTGAGATCATGTCGTTTGGCCGAATCCGGACCGTGCATACCAATATGGTCATGTTTGGCTGGCTGCTTCAGGCGGACCTGGGTCTACTGTTTTTCATATTGCCGCGTATTCTGCACACCAAGCTCTTTTCCGAGAAGCTCGGCATGCTCATGGCCGGTCTGTTGAATGTGGCACTCCTGGGCGGGTTTATCGGTATTCTGACCGGTCATATGAAAAACGTGGAGTATGGCGAGCTCCCGCGCCCCTTTGACATTCTCATTGTGGTCTGCTGGGTGCTGTTCGCCGTCAACGTCTTCGGTACCATTGCCCAGCGCAAGGTCAAGTACCTGTATGTCACCGTCTGGTACAGCATGGGCGCCGTGATCTGGACGACCTTTGTGTATCTGACCGGCAACTTTGTGTCACAGTTGCCCGGTATTCAAGGCGTGAACCAGGCCAATCTGATCTGGTTTTACGTGCACAACGCCGTGGGTCTGATATTTACCCCCTTGGGCGTGGCTGCGGCCTATTACCTCATTCCGAAATCCTTGAACACCCCGCTCTACTCGCACAGACTCAGTCTTGTGGGGTTCTGGGTGATCTCCTTTACCTATGTGTGGACCGGTGCCCATCACATGATCAACGGCCCCATTTCCTACTGGCTGCAGACCGTGGCCATCCTGTTTTCCTTCAGTTTGATCATTCCCGTGGTGGCTGTGGTGACCAATTTCTTCGGCACCTTTGGGGCGGCTCCGCGTCAAGCGCGTATGGCTGGCGCTGTGCCCAAGCTATTACTCATGGGAACCATCTATTATTTGTTCACCTGCCTACAGGGTCCGTTTCAGGCCATCCGGCACGTGAACGTCATTGTCAGCAAGACCGACTGGGTCGTGGGACATGCCCATATGGCACTGCTCGGCGCCTTCTCCTTTTATGCCATGGCAGGTGTCTATTATGCCATTCCACGCATCATCGGGAAAAAACTCTATTCTGAAAAACTGGCCAATGTCCATTTCTGGCTGATGACCCTTGCCACCCTGCCGTTTTTTGGCATTCTTTGGCTCAGCGGCGTAATCCAGGGATTCCTTTGGCTCAATCCGGAAAATACCTTCCTGGAAACGCTTCGCATCATGAGGCCCTATCACGGCATTCGAATGTGGAGCGGCGCCTTGATCCTGGCGTCCGTGATCGTGTTCATCTACAATATCATGGAGACCTGCGCCGGCAAGGGCGGAGACCTTGAATCAACCACAACCTGATTTTCCCTAGACGAGTGAGAAACCATGAAAAAATTTGCTGTGGAAAAAAATATGTTGCTCCTGGCCCTGGGTGCCCTGGCGGTCTTTTCCATCGGCGGGATCGGATCCACGCTGATCCCCCCTCTGGTCGACAAAAGCCTGGTCACCTCGACCTCGGATAAACCAGTGCACCAGTACACAGAGCAGGAACAGCGCGGTATAGAGATTTACAAGGCCGAGGGGTGCGTGTACTGTCATACCCAACAGATTCGCGACATGGTCTCGGATCAGAAACGCTATGGCTGGCGTCTGGTGGATGCTGCCGTGTCCGAATCCTGGGAATACACACAGGATAAATACCATTTTCTGGGTACCAAACGTACAGGCCCGGACCTCGCACGCGTGGGGGGCAAGTATTCCAATCAGTGGCACTGGGCCCACTTCAAGGATCCGCGCAACATGGGTGAAAAGTTCAGATCCAGTCGCGGCCCCTATGAATCCTCTTCAGTCATGCCGTCTTTCAAATACCTGACTGACGAAGAAATCAAGGATCTCACTGCGTACCTCCAGACACTGGGCAGAAACAAGAACTGGCGCGTCGATTCCAATGATCGACCCTTAAATGACTACGAGGATTAATATGTCGGACAAAAAAGACGACACTCTGATGGAAGAAACCAATCTCATCCAGGTCAATGACGGCCACATCGGCACCTTTAACAAGGTCGTGTATCTGGTCATTACCCTGATCTGCCTGCTGTATCTTGTTTTGTTCTTCCGTCCCTGATGCTGCGACATGTCCTCAATCATCCAAGACGCATTACCCAGGGTCTGTTTGGAGCCATCCTCCTGTGTATTCCATTGCGATGGCTCTGTGTGGACATCCCCAACGAACGCTTTATCTTTTTTGGGATTCCCCTGGGTGTCGAATCATTCCTCATACCGGCCCTGGGCTTTCTGGCCTTTTGTCTGATTATCCTGGTGCTTTCCTTTAAACGGGGACGGGTTTTTTGTGCCTGGCTGTGCCCCATGCACTGGTATCTTGAACGGGTGAACAGTTCGCGTAACCCTAAGGTCCAAAGGGGTCGAACCGCGGTTCTGGCCTGGGCGGGGGCCCTGTTGGCCATCGAGATTCTTGCTTCGTTTTTGTGGCCCCTGTCTCAGCAGATGGCATTTATTCGCAATCCATCGACACGACTGCCAGCCCTGGCCATTGGCGGGACAGGCGCAGGCTTGTTTTTCCTCCTGTTTTTCCATTTTAAGGAACACTTCAGCATTCGCGCTTGTCCTTACGGCCTGATCCAGGGGGTGGTGCAGGGGCCCGACACGGAACAGATGCGCTTCAGTGATCCTGAAAACACTTGTATTCACTGCGGTTTATGTGATAATGTGTGTCCCATGAATCTGGATGCCAAAAACGAGTGTGACAGCCTGCGATGCACAGGGTGTGGTCTGTGTGAAGCCGCCTGCAACTCAGTCCTCGGGCCGGATCGAGGCCTGTTCCGGATGTCGCATCCCAAGGACAGAGAGGCCTAATGGACAGTTTGAGCACCACCACACTCATCAAGGCCGTCGGGGCTGGCATGGCCCTGGGGTGGATTGCCGTGCCGCATTGCCTGAGCATGTGCGGTCCCCTGCACATTTCCGTGTGTGCCTTCCATCCCAATCGATCGTTCAGGGCGATTTCCCTGTTCAACCTGGGCCGTGTGATTGGCTACACACTGGCAGGTCTGGTGCTGGGATTTGCCGGACATCTCGTGAACCTGGCTGCGCCGGCCTGTGCCCACTGTGCTGGCGCCGAAGCGCCCGGGCTGGCAAACCTGGCCCTGTCATTGCTCTTTCCTGCAGTGCTCATGTTTTATATCGCCTACAAGGGTTTTAGAAAGCAGGGATTCGCCTTGAAACTCCCGGCCTTTCTCAAGCCAATCATCAAGCTGGATCAGGCCCAGTATCTCCCCCTCATGGGGGCTGTGACTGTCTTTATCCCCTGCGGCATGCTCTATGCGGCCTTTGCAGGGGCCGTAGCCTTTGCCGCGCCCCTGGCAGCCACGATCTTCATGTTTGCCTTTGTGGTGACACAGAGCTTCTTCATGCAACTGGGTATCTCGCTGGGACAACTGCTCAACAAGAAGTGGAACACGCTTTTTGAAAGGGTCTTCCCCTGGCTGGCCCTGATGTTGGGGTGCGCGTATCTGGTCTTCTTCATCAAGAAGGCGGTGTAGTATGGATCGGCCCTGCAAGGTATGCACGCGCAGTATTGGTCAAGGGCCTGGCGAGTTCTGCTGTCCTGGCTGTGCTGCGGTGTTTGAGATCGTAGAGCACATGGCCCTGTCCGGGCCCGAGAGATCCGACCGAATCAATGCCCTGTTGAAAGGCGTATTTCCCAACGGCCTGGACCAGGACCCTGTGATTGCCGGGCCAGTGGATACATCCCAGACTGCGGTCACCCATGAATCCAAGGACCTTCACTTCCTCATCGGCAATATGGTCTGCCCGGCCTGTGCCTGGCTGATTCACAACCGCCTCAGCAGCCTTCCGGGTGTCCGTGACGTCAATGTGAACTTCCTGGCCGAGACATGCAGCTTCTCCTTCAATCCCATGATCACGGGCGCAGACAAGATCGAAACCAGCATCACCGAACTGGGCTACAGCCTGTACGCCGAAGGCCAGACTGCCCAGGGCTACAATTACTACCGATTTGGGGCGGGCTGGTTCTTTGCCATCAATGCCATGATGCTGGCCTTTGTGGTGTACTCTGCAGACAATATGGACATCCCAATGAGCATGCGATGGATATGCTCGATCCTCCTCCTCATTTTTGGCACGTTAACGCCGGTCATTGCCACACGAAACATCCTAAAAAGCGGCTGGCAGCAACTGCGTCATCGGGATCTGAAGATGGAAAGCCTCATTGTCCTCTCGTCAGGGGCTGCCTGGACCTACTCGCTCTATTCCCTGATCACAGGCGACTTCTCCAGGCTCTACTTTGAGGTGGTGGCGCTGCTGCTCATGCTCATTGAAACGGGCAATCTCATCTCGGTCACCTTTTATCACCAGCTCAGCAAACGCATCGCCTCGATGCGGCATCAACTCCCCAAAAAGGCCAGGCTCTGTGCGGCACAGGAAGACTTCAAGGAGATCGACACACTGGCGCCGGGCGAACGCTTCACCGTGCGTCAGGAAGAACTGATCCCGACCGACGGCATCCTGCTGGACAGCGCGGAATTTGATTTCAGTTTTATCACGGGCGAGTCCGAAGGTGTGACACTGAAGCCCGGGCAGTTTGTCGGCGCAGGTGCCAAGCTCCTTTCAGACGAGGTCACGCTGGCCGTGCCGCCTGAAGGACGCAGCTCTCTGATTGAGACGATCATTGAAAGTACCATTGCGGCATTCAACACCAAACACAAGACACCCACGATCGGGGATCGCATCAGCCGGTACTTTGTCCCGGCAGTTCTCGTCTTGTCGACTGTCGCGTTGGTCACCCACTGGGCCCTGTCCGGATTTGGCGATGCCGTCCTGATCTTTCTCAGCATGCTGATCGTGGCCTGTCCCTGCGCCTTTGGTATCGCAGAACCGCTTGTCCTGACAGCGGCCATTGAGTGGATTCGCAAGGCCGGGATCCAGATATTCAACGGCAATGTCCTGGCCATGGTTCCCGAGGTGATTATCTTTGACAAGACCGGCACACTCACCAAGGGTCGTCTCGACGTGTCGCGCCTGCATTGGTTGAGCCCGGAAGATCCGCAGTGTCTCGATATCCTGGCCTCCCTGGAGAGCGGCATTGAGCACCCGGTGGCCCGGACTCTGTCCGCCCTGGGGCAACGCCTCCAACTCCAGAATCGTCAATGTCTGGAGGCCGGTGTGCAGGGCACATTCCGCGAGACACGGTATCAGGCAGGGTCCATCCGACTCTACCCGGATCTGGCGCTGCCGGCTGGCAGTGTCGAGTCCACGCTGGTGGCCTTTGGGACGTTGGACCAATGTCTGCTGCTCATTGAACTGTCCGACGAATTAAAACCGGATGCCCGGTCCATGGTGGCGTCGCTCCAGGGACAGGGCTATGAATTGTGGATCTGCTCGGGCGACCGCGAGCCCATCGTGCGCCGCATTGCTGAAGAGACCGGCATCACGCACCTGCAGTATGAGAAGACCGGCCAGGAGAAACGCGAATTCATGACGTCACTTCAGGCCCGGGGCAAACGTGTGATGATGGTGGGCGACGGCATCAACGACGCCGAATCCCTGGCCGCTTCGGACATCGGCCTGGCCGTCTTCACCGGTCAGATCCCTGTCAAGATGAGTGCAGACGGCACCTTTCTGACCACCACACTCACACCTCTGTTGTCCATGCTGAGCATCATTCACCAGGTCCGACGCAAGATCTTCTTCAACTACGGCTGGGCCTTTCTCTACAACGCGGTGGGTATCGGTCTGGCTGCGTTTGGATTTTTGTCCCCCAAGTTCTGCGCGTTCGGCATGGTGTTCAGCAACTTCATCGTGATCTTCAATTCGCTGACCGGCGGCCGTCGACTACAGCAAAAGTCGTGAGCGGAGTTGGACGTGGCGCCATGTCACCAGAGACTCACGCTGGATCAGGCATCCGGGGTTTCGGGTGACAGACTGAACTCCTTGCCGAAGAAGGCAACCACGGTGAACCCCCAGACCGACATGAGGCCCCAACCGAGTCCCAGCAGCACACCGGCGTCCACGATGCCGCGCCAGGGCTGATCCAATTGGCGCACCATGACGATCAGCAGGACAATTGCGAGGGTCAGGCTGTAGGCCACGATTTTGCGTTTACGTGTGGCATGGAAGTAGCCCATACAAAAGAACGGTGCGAAGAGCACGCGAGTGACAGTCGGGTTGTTTTTCAAATAGAGGGCACTGCCAAAAATCAGACTCAACCCCAAAATACCCCATGCTGCACCAAGTATACCGATCATTTCAATTTCCCCACAAGCCCATCACCATAGATCAATCTGTTTTAGAATCAAGTCGCTGCCCGTGTTGTCACGCACCCACTGCAGGAGCGCTCGCGCCCTGGGCAAAGGTTTCTTTTTCAGCAATACGACGGCATTCTTTCGCAACTGCCTGACGCCGGCATAGTCCGTCGCATTGCCCTTGATCGTCCTTCGGATCTCAGCCGCAGGAGTCTTGAGGAGCCATTCGAGATCGACCGGGATGCGCGTCTCGATCTTGTCACGCGGGGGACAGACAGTCGAACACCAGTCGCACCCAAAGAGCCAGTCTTCGATCATCCGGCCCTCTTGCTGGTTGAGTGGGTTTCGTTTTTCGATGGTGAGATAGCTGATGCATTTGCGTGCGTCGATGGGTTTGCCGAACTGGATGGCTCCGGTCGGGCACCGTTTCACACAGGCAAGGCAATCGTCGCACGCGAACGGCATATTCGCCTGAAGAATCACCTCTGGCAGCTCGGTCCCCACAAACAAACAGCCGATGAATACGCACACGCTGGTTCGGTCGGGCACGCGCAACAGGTCGTTACCGCCGATCACACCCAGGCCTCCTATCCTGGCGAACAGTCGCTCGTATACAGCCTTGGTATCCACGGCAGCCTCGGCCCGGATGTCTTTGCCCAACGACTCCTTTAACCTGGCCAGCATGGCCTGGCCGTGCGTGTGGTAATCGATTTCTTTGGCGTAGGCCGACACATAACCGAGCAAGGCGTCCTTGTCAGGCGTTGGAAACGGATGCGTGGCCGCTGGATCACCCCACCGGTTGGTAAAGGCCAGGACAATCACGGACCGGGCAAACGGGAAGGTCTTCCACGGGTCGGCTTTTGCTGAAAACATGCGTTCAAGATAGTCCATCTCGCCGTGCAGGCCGGTCTTGAGCCAATCGAAGACCCGCGTGTTGTTTTCCTGAATGCCTTGCTTCAGTTCCGGATTGTCCATGCTGATGCATGCGCCCGAATGTGCACCCAGGGCCTGTGTGTTTTCCCTCAACCACTGACTAAAATCTGCCTGATTCATGGTGCTCTGTTCGCCGAAAAGCGGTGGTCATTAACGCCGGATGCCGCTCCAATGCATGGGAGCCTGACAAGGGACCTTTCCCTATTCCTTAGCAGATTAATACGCTTTGTCAATCCTCTGGCTGCTCTTTCTGAATCTTATGGGTGCCACGCTGACGCGTTTTATCACATACCGAAAGAAACGATATGCCGGCCTGATCATTATCCATCTGGGCCTGCTGTTCTATCTGGTGGCTGCCTTTGTGGTCTTTCATGGTGCGGTTGAATCGACGGTCCATCTGATGGAGAACCAGGAAACCGATTCTTCGACGTCCTATCACGAATGGGAGATTGTGCTGTCGAATCTCAGTGCTGTGACAGGCCATTCTATTGACCTGGATGCATTGTTGGAAGAAGGGACCATGACGATCGATGAGCTGGGTGTAACATTGGCCATCAAAGACTATGCTGAGAATACACGCATGCCTGGCCCAGGTGAGTCCGCTGCCATGCCAAGGTTGCCGATCAACAGAGAACGGAGGCAAAATGTGCCTGCAGTGCACCTTGCGGTTTCCGACCAGACCCGATCGTTTGATTTTGTTCTATGTATTGGCTGTTTCTGCCGTGTGCGTGCAGGTAAAGGCTGCGAGTGATTTCGGTCAACAGCCGTTGTCCGCGAATGGGATGTCTGACATCCCTGTGCTAGAGAGCGGACGGGTAAAACCCTTCGATACGTTTGCCAAAAATGTACTTCTGCAACTCTCAGGTCGCAGGCGTTCTCAAGGAGAATCTGCTGTGTCCTGGCCGGCGGAACTCCTTTTTGTACCCCAACGTACAGATGCCGACCGGGTCTTTCTGGTCAATGACCCTCAGGTGGCCATTGCGCTGGGCTTGATCCCTCAGAAAAAGAGGCGATATAGTTACGCCGAGATCCGGAAGAATCAAGATAAATTGGTGCACCTGCATCAGTCTGCTTCTATGGTCAACACCGAGGAACGAGGGGCTGTTGAGAACGAAATCCTGCGCATATTCAGTAATTTCATAGACTGCAGGATGTTGAGTGCCACATTTTCCTTTGCCAGGCTGCATTCGGATTTTTCCATTTCAGACCCCGACATAGCCGAGTTGCTGGGGTTGCCCAGAGATGTCAAGGCGTTTAGCTTCCTGGATATTCTATTGAAGGCCGAGCGTTGTGAAGCCGTGCTCACTGATTTGAAAGAGAAGGGGATTGACCAGTCCTCTGCCAAGGAGGAGATGATCCTGGCATTGGCAGGGCACCTTTTCGACTGGGGCACCCAACACAGGTATATGCCTTTTGTGGTGATTCCATCCGCCCAGGGAAAAGAGGGCCTTTGGCACAGTCCCGGGGATGCCATTGATCAAGAGTTTAATTCTGAAGCGATGCGATCGGAAATAGTCCATTGGCGAGACGCGACCCTGGTGTACGGTCGCGATGATCAGGCCGGGTATGATGCGGCCATTCTCGCGATTAAGCAGTCTCTTGCCCAGCGGGAAACGCCCCGGGTCAAAAAACAGCGATCCAAAATGGCGATTGAGCTGTTCTACAATCGCGCCCATTTGTTTTTCACTGAATACAAAGGAGTTCAAAACGAATGACAGATCTACATCCTCAAGATGCCAAAACGCTGAATCACTATGCGTTCTACAGGTTTACGCCCGCTTATTTTGCGTTGTCGTCTGAGCAGAAATCGGACTTTCATGGTCAGTGGCTGGCCGGACTGTGCGCGAGCAGTGAGATGCTGGATATTTACCAGGTGTCTCCGGCCACGGCCAAGGCCGATGTGCTGGTCTGGAGTGCCCTGACTGCAGAGGATACCCTGGCCGCTGCCAAATTCTTTTCTGCCTCTGCCCGTGCCACGGCCCCGTATGGCCATCTCATTGATTTGACCGAGACACTGGCCCTGTGGGCCTAGTGGTCTGTAGCAGTCATCATGATGGGTACTTTCTTGTGGCAGCAGGGCATCTACGGGGTCAGACATGAATACCACTAAGATAAGCCTTAACTCTTTTTGTCATCACCTATTATGTATTGACCTCTCGGCTTTGTCATAAGCGGATAGCTCTTTGGTCTTCTTTTGACAACACGAGGTTGCCATCGACCTGGACGACTCGGATTG
>JAIPFM010000030.1 GCA_021736645.1 Phycisphaerae bacterium
GCGAAAACTAGACCATGTACTTCAAGAACTGGATATGGTTAATCAAGGGTGCCCTCGCGAGATCCACGAAACATATCATCTCAGATTAACTGATATTGTCAACCCCTTTCCGAGAATTAGTCAGTGTCCCTTATTAACCTCCCTTATTAACCTCCCCTTATTAACCTCCCCACTAACTTAAAACTTAACACCTAAAACTTAAGACTTAACACTACCGTGTCACTGGCTCCAACGTGATGTTTCGAAACTCAATGGGACTGCCCTCGCTCTGAAGGCAGATGGGACCGAACCACGGATCGGCATCGGTGCATTGATTCTGCAGCAGGCCGTTCACGGTCAGGGTCACGGTCTTGCCGTCACACACGATGTCATAGCGGTTCCACTGGCCCTGGGGCCTTTCATTGGAGGGGTGTTTCTTTTTGCCGTTGGCGTACTGCGCAGGGCCGACCTGTTTGCCATCGACCTTACCCCTGGAAAAACTGAGAAACCAGAAATCGCCGGCATTCTGGTGGGCCAGTTGTGCTTCCACGCACTTGGGCCACACGGCATCTATGCCCGCTCGATGCAGCAGCACGCCGCTGTTGGTGGGCTCGTCGGTCCAGCGCCATTCTACATGCAGCTTGTAGTTCGCATAGCTCTCCGTGGTACGAATATACCCATTGGGCTTGCCCTCGCATCGAATCACACCATCGCGCACAGACCACACCTTGTCCACGGTCCATTTCTTTGCGTCATCTGCTTTGTCGTCAGGAATGAACCGGACCCAGCCGTCGAGATCCTTGCCGTTAAACAGGTTGATCCTATTTGTGGGCGTGACAGGCCAGGGCAAGTTCTCTGCCGGCTCGATCGTGATGTTGCGATACTCGATGGCAGCGCCTTCACTCTGAAGACAGATCTTGCCCTCAGTGACGGAACAGTCCGTGGCCTCGTTCATGAGCTTGCCGTTGACATAGGGACGCACGGTGCCGTTCACGCACCAGACTTCATACACATTCCACTGGCCAGGGTCTTTTTCATTGTGTTCGCCATACTTGAGCACACGTCGCCCGCTCACCCGGTGTCCGCCGATCTTGTGTTCATTGAATTCAAAGCCGCCGATCTCCCAGAAGTCGCCCTGATTGTGAAATCCGCCCTGGCACTCCAGGCACTTAGGCCACACGCGGTCCTCGCCCTCCATGTGCACGAGGATTCCATTGTTGCCCGGCTGCGCAGGCCATCGATACTCAAAACGTACCTTGTAGTTCTTGTAAGCTGTGGTCGTGCGAATATACCCGGCAGGCCTGCCTGAGCAGGCGAGCACACCGTCTGGCTTGATCTGCCAGGTGGTGTCCACATCCCCCTGATTGTTGCGCAGATACCGAAACCAGCCGTCAAAGCTCTGGCCATTAAACAATTTCATCTTCCCCTGAGGCACAATTGCATCCTCAGCCGCACAGATCGCAGAAAACAGGGAAATCACACAAAGGATTGAAAGCAACATGCAACGGTTCATTTGATGCTCCTTGTCGAAAAATAATCAAGCACTAAAAACAACAAGTTGTTTTGTTGTCACACAAACAGATGCGTTTTACTCTCTACGCTGCCCAAATCAATCTACCTCTTTACCAGGGGTTCTGTGGGTGAGGGGTCCTTGATCAGAAGCAGGCAGTCGACATATGGGGTACTGGCTGCAGCGCCCAGGCTGGCCATCATGGGATGCGTGCGGACCTTCGAATGGAGTTGCAGCAGATCGATCAACACAGGGTCTGGCCCCGCATGAAAATCAAGCAGCTCTGGACTCAGCACTGGATTGACAGACGTGCCGTAGCCTGGAGAGCGCCTCGTCATTCTCTCGCCGCCCTGGTACGCAAAATAGATGGACAGGACGTGGTCAGCCACAGGTGAGTCTTTGGCCTGGAGAGAGGCGGCCAACCACGTCACGCCATCTGTGCTTTTCTTGAATACATGCGCCGTCCCAAAATGGCCCCAGAAGGTCCCTGGCGGCAGGTGTTCATGATAAGCCACGAAATTGTCAAACATCTGCCTGTCCCGCAACTGGCTGAACGCCGTGCGATCGCCGTCGGACTGCCGTGCGGAATAGGCCTGCCGCGCGGCCTCGATGCTGTCAGTCACCCTCTGAAATTCAAAGAAGGCATCCCCAAGGTAGTCTCTGTAGACCTGGGTGTGTTCCGCCATGCTGGCACACAGTTGACTTCCCACATCAAAGCAATCGGTTGGATCATCCAGGGACTGGCGAACGCGCTGAATGGCCAAGGCAATCTGCGCGGGACAATTTACATCCGGCATCAGACCTTTGAGATAGGCCACGGCATGGGCTGGCTGATGCTCGACGTCAATCCCCACACACACCAGCCTCCTGGTCAGGGGCAGTGTCTGATTGAAGGCGTACACATAGGGCCAAGAGTCATAGGATTCCTGTGTCCACTCATAGGTGCCTTCCCAGTATCGATACAGTGCGTCCAGGAGTCCGGTGTCACCCGTTTTCAGGTAGTGATTGAGTGTCCCTGCCTGACTGGGCCCGACCTCCAGCAGCAGATAGTCAAGATCGATCCTGTCCTTGAGATACGTCAGAAATGCCCTGCGCAGTTGATAATTGACAGACATACCATGGCCCTCACCTGTCAGAATGACCTCTTGCCCGGTCACCAGGTGATCCAGGCATCCCGAGGGTATCGTGATATCGCCCTCCGGGGATGTCTGAAAAACCAGGGAATGTGCCCTCAATGCCTTCTGTGGAAAGTCCGGGGCCTTCTGAGATTGGTCACACCCGGAAGCCAAAAACATCGCCCCGAGACACAAAGAAATGGATGGGATCCAACTATGCATAAAGCGCCCTTGCCAGTCATCTTCATCAGCAGATATCGCCCCCCAATATAGAACAAAACCTGCAGCAGTCAACAGGGGAGATCCTTGTGGGTGGCCAAAACCCAAAATCCTTGCAGGTTCGTGTCAATCAGGTACAATTGGGTGACTACCATGGAATGAACCTTTTGCACTGTTCAACGGACTTAAATAGAGATAATGAGTTCTTCACCCTTGAGAACAGGATGCTGGCCATGCGAAATGGATTAATATTGACTGTGATGACCCTTTTGTTGGCCCTGTCCAGTCCAGGACTCACATCTGAGGCGTCCAAGACTTTCCCCTTCGATCTGCCCACGGACAGCCCGTTTGTCAAGGACGGCACGCTGGATGTTGAAGCAGCTGTGAAGTATTTTGAGGACCTGTATCGGTCCACGAGCAGTATTTCACAGGTCGTGATGACCGTGACCAAGCCGCGGTCCAAGCGGACCATGGGCATGAAGGTCTGGACCCGGGGCCAGGAGCGGTCTCTGATCCTGATCCAGTCGCCGCAGCGAGAAAAGGGCACGGCCACACTCAAGGTCGAGAGCAATCTCTGGAACTATCTGCCCAAGATCAAACGCACGATCCGCATTCCGCCGTCCATGATGCTGGCCTCGTGGATGGGCAGTGACTTCACCAACGACGATCTGGTGCGTGAGTCGTCTTTTTCCGAGGACTATGTGTACCGGTTGGTGGGTCCGGCCACAGATCCCAATGGCTGGCAGCTGCGTTTTGACGCGCGCCCGGACATGGTGGGCCTGTGGAATCGCATCGATCTGGTGTTATCTCCCAATGGCACCATCCCGCTCAAAGCCGACTACTACGACCGCAAGGATCAACTGTCACGCACCATTGTGTGGACCGACGTCAGGCAGTTCGGAGACAAGCTGATCCCAGCGACCATGACGCTGACGCCCAAAGACAAAGAGGGCTATCTCACAGAAATGGTCTACACCACCATTGATTTTGACGTGGATGTCCCTGACGCCACGTTCAGCCTGTCCCAGTTGGAGAGGTTGAGATGAACCCTGAACCCTGACACCTGAAACCTGAAACCTGACACCTGACACCTGACACCTGACACCTGAAACCTGACACCTGAAACCTGAAACCTGAAACCCATCCTGAAAGGATGCCAATGTCCATACGCATGCTGCAAATGGCCTGGCGCAATCTGGGGCGGAGCAAGAAACGCACCGGTCTGGCATTGCTGGCCATTGCCGTGGGACAGTTTGCCCTGCTGGCCACCAACGGTCTGATGCGCGGGTATGGGGACAATATCCAGGCGGCCATCACCGGTCCCATGATCGGGCACATACAGATCCACGATCCCAACTGGCGGGAGGAACGCGCGCTGGACCTGATGATCGAGGATGTCAACACAGTGCTCGCCTCAGTGACATCCAATCCGCGGGTGGAGTCCGCCGCGGCCCGCATCTACTGCCCGGTCCTGGCTGCGCCCCAGCAAGAGGCATTCATGGCCGTGATCGTGGGCGTGCAGCCGAAGATCGAGTCGAATGAAAAAGGCATGTTGTCCGGCCTGGAGTCGCCCCTGGAGACGGGCAAGGTGTTGATCGGATATCAACTGGCACGCAAGATGCAGATCCAGGCGGGCCAGGAGATCGCCGTCATAGGCCAGGCCGTGGATGGCTACATGGCCAATGCCCTGTTTGAGGTTCAGGCCATCATTCGATGTCCTGTGGAACTGGTCAACCTCTCCGGCATTGTCATGGACCTTGCCCAGGCACAGGACTTCCTGGCCATGCCGAATAGTGCCCACGAAATTGTGCTGCACCTCAACACGAATGAATCGCCCGGCGAAGTGGCCGCAGCCCTGGCGCAGCGCCCCGCGCTGAAACACCTGGAGGTCCTGCCCTGGGAACAACTGGTCCCGGAACTGGTCACGGTCATCAAGAGCACGGAGTTTACCGGCTACTTTGTCCTCGTCCTGGTGTTCGTGGCTGCCATTGCCGGCATTGCCAACACCCTGATGATGTCCACATTTGAGCGCATGCACGAGTTCGGCATGCTGCTGTCCCTGGGGTGCCGTCCCCTGCGCATTGTAGCCCTCATTGTGCTGGAGGCCTGCCTGGTTGCCATCCTGGGCGTGGCACTCGGCACGCTGTTGGGTTATGGCTTTGCGGACATGACCCAAACCCACGGGATCAACATGGCCACTTGGGGCGGCAGCGAAACCAGTGACATGGGATTCAAGGGGCTGACCATTCCCATGAACATCTTTCCCCGACTCCAGGGAAGTGACACCCTGGTGGGCCTGGTCGCGATCATGATCACGTCTTTACTGGCCTCGATCTGGCCCACCTGGTTTGCCGCCCGCCTGGAACCTATGGAGGCCCTGCGCGCATGACTCAGAGCGTCTCTATCCGCTATGCAGGGCGCAGCCTGTTCAGGCACGTGCGTCGTACCATCCTGTCGATTGTGGGGATTGGCGTGGCCTGCGGTCTGAGCCTGTTCATGGTAGCCTTTGTGCGCGGCGAGGGTACCATGATGCTTAACGCGGCAGCAGGGTCCGGTATCGGACACATACGCATTGTACCGGCCGGGTGGCTGAATGCACGTGACAACAATCTGCGCATTCACCAATGGCAGGACATGCTCATTGCATTGCGCCGGCACCCCGATGTCACCATTGCCGCGCCCCACATGCGCATCGAGGGATTGCTGGCCATGGGCACCCGGTCGATCGGTGTAGAGCTGGTGGGCGTGGACCCCAATACAGAACAGGCCGTGAACCGGCTGGTGCGTACAGTCACTGAGGGACGCTACCTTTTGCCGGGCGAACAGGGATCCACGGTCATCGGCCAGGCCATTGCCGAGCGTCTGGCAGTCACGGTGGACGATCAGTTGATGGTCACAGCCACGGATCAGCATGGACAGATTGCGGCGGCCATGCTGCGCATCGTGGGATTGATCGAGATCGGCAGCCGAGACCTGGAAAGCACGCTCTGTCACGTGGCCATGGACGATGTGGCCCAACTGAGCGGTCAGAGCGATGCCGGTGATCTCACATTGATGGTGCGCACACCCAAGCAACTGGATCGCGTGCAGGCCGCATTGAAGACACGGCTGCCGGTTACGGTGTCTGTGGTGACATGGAAAGATATTATGCCCGAGATGGCCTCGGCCGTGAAGATCGATGAGACCTGGACCCGGTTGATCGTGAGCATCATCATGATCGTGGCGTTTCTGGGTATTGCCAGTGCGCAACTGGCCGCGGTGCTGGAGCGCCGGCGTGAATTTGCCGTACTGTCGGCGCTGGGCATGAAGCACGGTCGCCTGGTGTATGTCATGGTGGTGGAAGGGCTGATTCTCGGCCTGTTGGGCGGGATCACGGGCCTGATCCTGGGCAGTGCCGCGGCCTATTACGTGGCCACTGAAGGGATCGATTTCACGAAATTCTATGGTGAAGGAGATTGGAGCATGTCCAATATGCTCATCGATCCCGTATTCTACGGCGAGTTTGGCTGGTGGCTTATTCCCCTCGCCTTTGTGCTGGCCCTGAGTGCCACCCTGCTGAGCAGCATCTATCCGGCCTGGTACGCGTCACGCACAGACCCGGCCACTGCCCTGCGCGTGGACAACTAAACAATGGAAACCATGAACTACGATCCAAGATCTGCGATCCGTGATCCATGATCTGTGATCTGTGATCTGCGATCCGCGATCTACGAACCTATTTACCAGGAGACACTATGAAAAGCACCGATGTGGTGGTCAGTGCCGATAAAGTCACCAAGGTGTACCAGACCGGTCAGGTTCAGTCCCGTGCCCTGCGCGGTGTGACACTGGACATCCAGTCCGGGGAATTCACGGCCATTGTGGGCCCCAGCGGAAGCGGTAAGACCACACTCCTGAACCTGATGGGCGCGCTGGATGTCGCCACAGAGGGAACCTTGACCGTCCTGGGATCTGAGCTGAGTGCCCTGAGCAAACGCAAGCGCTCGGACCTGCGTCTGCACAGTCTGGGTTTCGTCTTTCAGGCGTACAATCTGGTGCCCGTGCTCACGGCCCGGGAGAATGTGGAATTTGTATTGGAACTGCAGGGCATCAAGCTGGACAGACGCCGAAGGGCCCAGGCCATTCTGGATCAGGTCGGCCTCACAGAGTTTGCGGACCGGCGCCCCAATCAACTGTCCGGCGGTCAGCAGCAGCGCGTGGCCGTGGCTCGGGCCGTGGCGTCCAATCCCAGGCTGGTCCTGGCGGACGAACCTACAGCCAACCTGGACGGCGAAAATGCCGAGATGCTGCTCGAGCTCATGAAAGACCTCAATCAAAAACAGGACATTACCTTCGTCTTCTCTACGCATGATCCGCGTGTGGTGGCCTACGCCCGGCGTGTGCTGACCCTGGTGGATGGACGGATTGAGGCAGACGACACCAAACATACTTTGGCTAAATGAAGCATTTGGCCAAAGAGGTTCACGGTTCCAGGTTCACCGTTGATCGGGCAGATCAGTTTTCCCGGCCTTCAACCGTGAACCCTATTAACCTTGAACCAACACCTTGGCCTCAAAAGGCCTGGTGTTACTGAAAAGGGACATGATGTTATTAATTCAACACCACCATTGCCAGGCCTTCCTGCTTCTGCTCCTGACCATGCTGCCTTGCGCTCAGGCCTTTGAGTGGTGGTCAGGTGAAGATGGAAAAAAGGGTGATCTGGATGTGGCTGCCAAATGGACCTCCCTGCCCAGTCGGGCCCCGGATGACCCTGCCCTGTATCCGGATCGGTCCACCTTGACGGAACTCATGCGTTTGCGTCTGGATCTGAAGGTGCAGCACAGTGAGACGCTCCAGTCTCAGGCGGCGTATGAACAGGGCTTTCGCTGGATGTCCCATGCGCCGGCTGCCGGCAGCCAACCCACTGACGTGCCCTTTCGAATCAGTCAGATGAACTGGCCAGTGACCCGGGCTACAGATCGCCAGCGTCACGAGCATGAAATTGACAGGCTGTTGATGAATTACCATCCGGACTGGGGTGATGTCACGGTGGGACGCCAGGCCGTGGGCCTGGGCAGGGGTGTGGTCTTCAGCGCGATGGATCTGTTCATCCCGTTTTCGCCGCTGGACATCGACCGGGAATGGCGCAGGGGCGTGGATGCCGTGCGCGTGGAGCGGCGTCTCACCGATCAGAGTTCAGCCGAGCTGTTGAGCGTGTGGGGCGAGACCTGGGAACAGTCCGCCATGCTGGGACGGGTTCGCGGGTATGTCGGAGATCTGGATGCAGAGTTTCTCTTTGGAAAACGGGCACAGGACGACATCCTGGGAACGAGCCTGTCCAGCATCCTGGGCGGCGCAGAGGTACACGGCGAGGTCACCGCCTTTCACACGCCTGAACCGCAGCCTGAAGGCGGATTCCTGGGACAAAGCCACACGGCCGTCCAAGCGGTGGTCGGCAGCTCGTACACCTTCAACTGGGGCAATGGTCTCACCGTGCTGGGTGAATACCTGTACAACGGTCTGGGTGTCAAGCAGATCGAGCGATCACAAATCCCGCTGACAGATCCCGTGTTCAGGTCGAGAGTGGCACGCGGTGACATGCAGATCGTATCGCAGCAGGCCCTGGCCCTGCAGGCGTCCTATCCCCTGGACCTGACTGTTCACGGCGCCTGCCTGATCCTGCTCAGCCCCACAGATCATTCGGGCGTGGTCACCCCGTCGATGGTCTTTGATATCGGCCAGACAGGACGCCTCATCACGAGCGCGTACGTCCCCTGGGGCCCTGAATCCAAGGCAGGACAGCTCCGGAGTGAATACGGAAATACCCCCCTGAGTGCATTCATCCAGTTGGCCTGGTATCATTAGTCCATGGACCATATGATTATTGCTTCCTATTGTCAAGCGCACCGCATATACTGGAGCCTGTTTTGAAGACAATAGACATCTTTTCACAAAAGAAACGACTACCACGGAGAAATTGAATGAGCTCTATGTCCATGAGATTGTCAGCCATCGCAGCGTTGATTCTTTTCTCTGCCCCCGTTGTCAATCAGGCGGCTTCAGCCACGGAAAAGGAACTGTATCTGCCGGACAAGGTGGACCGCGTTCCGGATAAGAATGACTATGACAACGATGACAGCGAGTACAGTTTCAAGCGCATGGTTCAGGGTGACAACGTGGCCATTTTCTGGCACAAGGAATATGGCGATGATCCGATGGCCAACGAAGACAAAAGGCGGCGATTTGATGTCAATTATATGCTCAAGGAGTGCGAACGGTTTTACAGTTATTACGTCGATGAACTGAAACTGGTGCAAAACGGAAAATCAGTCAGCGACAACACCAAGTTGCTGATCTATGTGTTTGGGGGTGAAGGCGGAACGGCATACGGCGGCGGCATAGAAAACAAAGTCGGGGCGCTGTGGACACCTGCAGTGCGCGTGAACAGGGCGCCTTACGGCGTGCTGGCTCACGAGATGGGGCACAGTTTTCAGTTCATGGCCCGCATTGACAATGGTAGACGCGGCATTCGGGGGGCCATCAATGAAATGTCGGCTCAATATGTGCTCTGGCAGGTCTACCCGGAATGGATGACCTTTGAAAACTATCACCTGGTCGATTTCATGAAGAAGACCCATTACGCATTTCTGCATGCCACCAACATGTATCACTCTCCCTACGTGCTGGAATACTGGTCGAACAAACATGGCAAGGAATTCTTTGCCAACCTGTGCAGGGACACGCAGGCCGGCGAGGACCCTGTCATGACCTATCAGCGCATGAACGCCCTGTCCCAGGCACAGTTCAATGACGAGATGTTCGATGCGTGCCGCAGGTTCATTACGTGGGACATGGATCGCATCCAGACCGTGGCGAAACGCTATGCCAACCAGCACCACTCGGTGCTCAATGACGTGGGAGACGGGTGGTACAGGATTGCCGTGTCACATTGTCCTCAGAACTATGGCTACAATGGTATCAAGCTCAAGGTCCCTGCCGCAGGGACCAATGTGGTCTTGAATTTTAGAGGCATGGCCGGCGCTGAAGGCTACAGTACGGTCAAAACCGACAAGGCCGGTTGGCGTTACGGATTTCTCGCCTCCTTGAAAGACGGCAGCCGCGTTTACGGAAATGTCGGCACCAATCCGCAAGATGCAGCCGCGTTTCAAGTCCCGGAAGAGACCGAACATCTATGGCTGGTTGTGATGGGTGCCCCCACAGAGCACTGGCCCATTGTGATGGGACGCCGCAGGGGCGGCCCCGAAGACAATACCGAAGAACAATGGCCCTACCAGATCAAGCTGACCGGAACCACCCTGGAAGACTCTTTTGTTGAGGCGATCTAGGAGTCAGTTAAAGGTGATCAATATGAAAACAGAACGGACTTTCTTGATGCTCGGTGCCCTGTCCGCCTTCATCGGCGTGGCCACCGGGGCGTTTGGCGCTCACGTGCTGAAGAGTCGCCTCAGTGCCGACATGCTGGCCGTGTTTGAAGTTGGCGTGCGCTATCAGATGTATCATGCCTTTGCGTTGATCGCCGCGGCATGGGTGCAAACAAAATGGCCGTCTCCTGCCGTCATCACCGGCGCATGGTGCTTTGTCATTGGCACCCTGCTTTTTTCCGGCAGTCTCTACGTATTGAGTGTGAGCGGGATCAAGGGATTTGGCGCAATCACACCCTTGGGCGGGCTGGCATTTCTGGCCGGTTGGGCCTGCCTGGCCTGGGCGGTATGGAAGGCCAAGCCATAGAGCTGCTTTCAAAACTCAATTTGGCTGCCATTGGCTGCTAAAGTCAATCGTGCGACTGCCTGGATCGCCGGGCTTTGCGCTGCACCTAACTGCCGATAGCGTGTGAACATACGCGAACGATTCGAACGATGCAATCCCTATTTAGAGAACCACGCCGGAATCAGACGCCGGAGTGTCTCAATTGGTGTTCCAAGTTCACACCTTGCCTCACTCACTGGCCGCGGAGGCTTGTTCAAGGTTCACGGTTGAAGTTTCACGGGTCAGTGATACAATACGCAGGCGAGCAGCACGGTTGTAGACTGCAATTTAAGTAAAGGAGAGTAGAAAATGACTTATCGAAACATGGTAGTTTTGGCATTGGGATTGTGTCTATCGATCGCCTATCAAGGTCGAGCCGACTGGCCGTGTTATCATGGGCCGCAGCGGGACAACCGTGCCACTGAAACGAATCTCATGGAGACCTGGCCCGAGAACGGTCCGACATCGATCTGGACCGCCGCCGGTCTTGGGCACGGCTACAGTTCCGTGGCCGTGACAGGTGATCGCATTGTCACGGCCGGCACGATTGACAAGGTCACACATGTGACGGCGCTGGATCTGACAGGCAAGACGCTCTGGCAGAGGCCCAACGGGCCGTCGTGGGAAGCGTCCGCGCAACAGACCTGGGCCGTATCCTACTCGGGATCGCGCGGCACACCCACCCTGGACGGTGACACGGTCTATCATCTGTCGGAGCTGGGGGACCTGCGTGCCTTTGATCTGCGGACGGGTGACACGCGCTGGCACGTGAATGTGCTGGACAGATTTGAAGGCGAACGTCCTGAATACGGCATCAGCGAATCCGTGTTGATTGATGGCGACGCCGTGATCTGTTGTCCGGCCGGCAACAAGGGGTACATGGTGGCCCTGAACAAACACAACGGCCAGACACTCTGGACCAATACCGATATTCAGGATGCCGTGGGCAACAGTTCCGCGGTGCGAGCCACCCTGCAGGGTGTCGACCAGATCATTGCCCTGAGTGCCAGCCACGTGTTTGCAGTCAATCCGACCCAAGGCAAGCTCCTGTGGCAGGCCGAGTTCGGCAATGCCCGTGAGAACAACTGCACGGATGTGGTGGTGACCAAAGACCGGGTCTTCGTGTCTTCCGGGTACGGCAAGGGCTCCGCCCTGCTCCGTCCCATACGTCTAGACAGCGGCAGCTTCACAGTCGAGAAAATCTGGACCAGCACCCTGCTGGACAACCACCACGGCGGCGTGGTTACAGCGGGCGACTATGTGTACGGTGCAGGTCACGAGGCCAGGGGCTGGTTCTGTCTGGACATCAACACAGGTAACCAAAAATGGAACGCGCCAGGCAAGGGCACACTCACCTACGCAGACAACCATCTCTACTGCCTCGATGAAAAAGGCACCTTGTCACTGGTCAAATGTACAGCAGACAAGTGGAACGCGGTCAGTGCCTTTCAAGTGCCTCGCGGTGGCAAGGGCCTGTTCTGGGCCCACCCGGTCGTGTGCCAGGGACGGCTCTATATCCGTCACTCCGATCAGGTCATGGCGTACGCCATCGGCAAAGAACCTGTACCTGCTCGGTAGGACGCCGTGTGATAGATACCCACAAGATCTCACAGTTAATAGAGGTCCCGAATGCCCAAGAAACCAATGGCCGTTGACATCGTCCTGATCCCGGACGCACATCTCTTTGAGCAGGCGCTTGCCATCAATGCCGATCTCGTCAAAAGGCACCACTCTGCCATAGTCCTCCACCCGATCCATTGCCTGCCTCATATCTCCCTGGCCATGGGCGGGATTGATGAGGATGATATCCACACTATCGGCCAGAGATTACATGCCATCTGGAGGGAGTGTCGACTGACCGAACTGCTGCACACCAGGGGATTGGTCTACGCAACGGACCCACAGGGTAAAACGGTCAGCAGTATAGAACTGGTCAAAGACAACGGTCTCCAGATCGTTCATGAAAGGGTGATGGAGTCCGTCAGTCCCTACTTCAAGTACCATGTCACTGAAGACATGTTTGTTGGCCAAGGCCCAATCTCCGAATCCAGCCTGACCTGGGTAGAGGCCTTCAAAGACAACTCAGCCTATGAAGATTTCTGGCCCCATATCACCCTGGGCTATGGAAAGGCGAAAGCCGTCAAGATCAGGGACATCTTTTATGCAGACTCTTTAAAACTCTGCCAACTGGGCAACCACTGCACCTGCCAGAAGGTGCTTATGAGTGTATAGGCCGATCCCGCGTCTGATCGAAAGACTGAAGCGGATCTCCACAATGAGACACGCCGTTCAGCAACGCATCCTGCGGATCTCAACCCGGTCGGGCTTCAGATCCTTTCTGCTATCCCTGTCAGGGAGTCATGCTGACGGCCTCACCTGTATCCAAAGACTTGAACTGAATCTTCACCTTTGGCGCAGGATCCCCGCTGAATGCGCATTCTATGTGGACATCGTGGGCGCCTTCAGAGATCATGGGCGGTAGAGTGCTCAGTTCGATCACCCTGTTCTGTCTGCCTTTTTCATCATACACACGTACGCGCTTTGTGCCGTCACAGATCAGCATGTGGCCGGCCTGCACGGGCCCTGGTATTTCAATCCGAAGGTAATTGTCGATTTCAAGTGTGAGGTCGGCCGCGGTCCCTTCGCCCTCCACCTGCATCTGAAACTGCAGGGGCTGTGTCTCGCCTGCACTCTGATAACGCCAGGTTTGGCCTGTGGGTTCGCCCGGTTGACGCTGGTAGTGTTCATACTCAAACATCGCTGACTTGACATACTGATGCAGCCTGAACTCGGTCTCCGACAGGGCACGGAGATGAAACTCATTGTCTGTATCGCGCATGCGTGCCCTCTGCGCTTCTGTGAAGGCATCGGCCATGCGCAAGGCCTCCCATCTGCGGATCGCGTCGAGATACGCACCAGTGCCTGGATTCGAGCGAAGGGCGTTCAGACTGGTGGCCATGGCAAAGCCGGAGTGGTAGCCTGCTGACCGGGCCATCAGCCATTCAATGTCGGCCAGCGTAGTTGTCGGAGTCAGCAAAAACCAGCCCAGCATCTTGGGCATAAAGTTTCGTTCCAGCATGGCCTGGTTATTGATGCGGTAGTCTGCCATGCTGCTGCGGAAACCGCCATACCACGGCTCGCCCCAGTTGCAGCAGGTGTTGATGTGCCAGTAGAACGGCTGGGAATTACTGGTGCCGTTGTGCACGAAATGATCCAGATGGTCATAGAACGTCTTGGCAAAGACCTCGAGGCCGAAGTCGCCCTGCCCGCTGGCCCAGGCGCCTTCATGGCCGTCAAAATCAAAATGCCCGATGCCGGTCTCGTTGAACAATCGGGCCAGACGCTCTGCAATTTCGTGCTGCATGTCGTAATTGGGAAAGAACACCTTGTAGGGATGATCCATCAGCTTGGCGATTTCCGCGCCTTTGGCATGACTCGATGCCTGCGTGCCAAAGACGCCCCGCTGACAGTCGGTCAACATCCATGGGGCCTGGTCACTGACCTTGCCGTAGCGAACCAGTTCCGTGCCGACCATGACCGTACGCATCCAGTTCATCTCGTTTGCAAAGTACTCGGGCGAGGCCACCTCGATGCTGGTCTGTTCTGCATCGATCCCGGTCGTCAGGATACTGGTGCCTGTCTTGGCCAGCCTGGGATCCGGCACAGGCGTGACATAGGAATCATTCGTGTTGATGAAGTTGGTCAGGGTATGGACGCCGATCAGAATGCCCTTTTCTTTTGCCTTTCGCACGCACTGCCTCATACCGGCATTGCCGTTCGGGAAGAATCTGGGATGGAGTTCGTAATGTCCCCAACTGGTGAAGGGTGAGCCGTGGTAGAGCGAGAGAAAATTCCCGCGCTGGGTATAACCCAACATCTCGTCCACCGTGTCTTCGGAGAACTCGGCGATCAGGTAGGACCGCCCCAGGTCGGGATTCTTGCGCGACCAGATCCCGTTGAACATTGGATGCGGCAACCCCTCGGCCAGTTCGATCGTTCCGACACGGTCCAGCGCACTGTCGGCTGAACAGCCGAACAATGCGATCTTGGAACCCACACAGGTTTCTCCCGGAATGGGCGGGATCGGCATGTTGGGAAAATGCGTGCCCCACACAGAGACATGCCTGGGCAGGGAGCGATCGATGCTGTAGGCCTGCAGCGTACTGCCCCACGGCATGGGCCTGGCAGTCTGGCCTCGCGACGGGTCACGCCCCTCTTCCTTGAGCGACAACCCGCCGAGTGTCTTGACGTTCAGCCCCTGCAGGCCCACGGCGAATACATCGTTTCGCACCACACCGATCACCTCACCCACAGTCTGACCGATGCTCGTGGCAACCGGCCCCCACTGCACGCGATCGATCAGGCCTGCGGGCGTGACCTCCACCAATTCGAAATTCACATGCGTATCCCGAGTCTCCACTGCCACCACGAGGGTGGCCTGACCGTAGTGCAGGTCCATTCGCTGCGTGTCCGCGTGCCACGTCATGCGGTCCGGTGCACGGAACTGTCCTGCGATCCTCGCCTGCAGCAAGGGAGAGGGCTGTCCCTTGGCTGCATATTCAGCGGAATGCCGTTTATCCAAGAGGCTGGTCACCTGTCCCGAGTCACTGACTGTCACCTCAAACTCATCCGTTTGCCATGACGCGGCATGCAACGGCACAGCCAATCCGGCCATGACCACGATCAAACAAAATCGCATGTGTTTCATGATTCATCTTCCTTTTCTTATCCTGGGCCCTACTTTTTCTCTAAGAGTGCCAGCATGGCCCTGGCCATGCCGTCTCCGATCAGAAAGTAGGTCTCTGCATTGCTGTTCCAGTGGTAGGCCTGGCCGCTGGGCGATACCTCTTTGGGCCGATAGAAATCTTTGGTCCCCACGAATGCCACATTGCCCTTGAACTCATCGCGTTCGGCCGCTGCAGCCTGGGCCCGCATCAGAGACAGGGCGCGGGGATGCGTCTCCTCGTGGCCCGACATACCGGTTTCGGCAATAACAAAGGGCAGATCCTGGACCCCGAGGTCCTTGCGCACATCGCGGATGAAGTTGACCATGTTCTCTTCATACGCGTCGTTGAAGGCCTGATTGACGCGGTCGTTCCAGCCCTGATGCCAGCCGAAGCCGACCAGTTCATACCCCTTGCCGTCATAGGCCGGGAAGTGTGCCTTGATGTCACTCAATACCCCCTTCACATGGTCGAGCATCTGTTTGTAAAAGGGTCCGACCTCGCCCCCGCTGCTCGGTGGGCGAAAGTCCTGAGCCAGACTCTTGCCGCCCCACGCGATCTTGATCAGCAGGACCTGTTCGTCCAGGGCCTCCCCCACGGCATGGCCGAATCCGAACTCCGGACCGATGGTCGTGTCACGCGCCCCGTACCCGGCAGTCAGGCCGCCCTTGCGATCGAAATACCAGATCCATACATCCTCGCGCACCACCCAGTGACCGTCGGCATCGACCAGATGCCCGGTACGCCCGGCCATGGCCGGATCCTTGACCATGGACTCAAGGCTGCCTTTGCCGCCGTTCCTCGCAGGGTCCAGCTTGATCATGCCAGCGCCCTCCATATTCGACTGACCCGCCAGGATAAAGACCTTCAACGGGCTGGTGCCCGGATTGTCCGCCTGACCTGCCCCAGTCAGCCCCACCATCACAGTCATCACGGCCAGCGCCGCGGCACTCACCATCCATCTCTTTGATACGATCATTTTCCATATCCTTTCTGTATTGTACCTGTGAACAGCATGGGCCGACCATGCCATCAGTCTTCAACCAGGGTCAGGTCTTCGGCCGGTTTCCTGTATTTTTTGTCAGCGATATACGATCGGGTCTCGTCCACCATGGACTGCGTAATGTTGTACTCATAGTCGCCGTAATCCTTGACCGCGACCTGCCCCACCTTGAAGAAACCCCAGGCCTCGAAGAAGTCGGTCAGATCCAGCCCGGCCACATCGCAGCAGATCTTCACGAACTCGAACTGGTTGAGGATCGATGCATTCCTGCGGCCTGCATCGGGACGGTTGCGCATCTGCTCCATCACATCGGCGTAGAAGTCGGGCCTGCCGTTGCGAGAGAAATAGAGATGGAGCTGCCAGAAGGGCACCAGGCGGTCGAATACATCCTGGCATTCCAGGAACGATATCCTGGGACTCGCCTCGATGATGTTCTTGCGTGCGGACGCGTAGTTCTTCTGGGCATGCAGTCGACTCTCATTGCCCATACCGGTGACCGTGTACATGGAGAAGATGTTGCAGCTCACCTCGGTCATGCCGCCCCAGGTCATTTGCGGATTCATCTGCAGCACGTGTCCTGTCTCGTGGGAGAAGCCCCAGCAGGGGTCCCCGCTAATCACGACCTCGGGATCCGCCACCATGCGCATGGTGCCTCTGTTGCCGAGGTAGGCCACGCCGTCGCCGTCGCGGAACATGTAGTAGTTGAAGTTCACGCGCGCCAGGATGCGATTTCTGGGCACCTTGTCGTACTTGACCAGTCCCATGAGCGTGTAGTGGTGATTGAGCAGGGTGTCGTAGTTTCGGATCAGCTCCACACCCTTGCCGCGTGTGTACACATTGAACCACTCCACCGGATAGGCGACCTGGATGTGACGGCCTCGGGCATCCATGATGGGGCTCACCGCCTCATCCAGGAGCCGGTCCCAATCCTCGTTCGTGTGTTTTGACAGGTCGAAGAATCCATTGACCCGGCCCGTGGGAAAGTGAACGGGCACCCTGGGCGCCAGGTCTGCCTGGTCGTCGAAGTAGCTCACATAGACATTGCCGCCCTTGTTCACGGTGATCACGTTCATGCCCTCTTCCAGGGCAATGCGCTGCTTGTGCAGACCCCATCCATTGGGATCCTCGGTGGGCTTGATGCCCGCGGCAGGCTTGCGAGTCCAGTCGGGGATCAGCAGCGAGAGGGCCTTGCCCCCGGTGCGGCCCACGAACACCACGTGCTCACCGGGCTCCAGGCAGATGCCGGTGATGTTTTCGTAGCGGCTGAAGCCGTTGCCGAGCTTCAGGGTCAGGCCCAGGGCACGCGGCGAGGGATACGCCTCGTAGGCGGCCGCACGATAGGTCGCGTCGTACGTCCCGTTCAGCATGTCGGACGCCACGGTCCTGAGCAGGTCGCTCTGGAAGGCGTCCAGGTCCTTCTTCTGCACGCCCGGCTTCAACTCGGTACAGCCGGGGCCGGTAAAGAATACCATGTCGGCCTGCAGTGCCTCTCGATCCTGGCCGGCATCCCATTGGACTGTGGCCGCCGGGGCGTTTGCCGGCGGTTCAACGGCTGCCTGCGCAAAGGCCCAATGGGTCAAAGTCAATACAGTTACCACGCCAAAGACATACAATCGTTTCATGAAGGCTCCTGTCATCATCTTGGTTACTCATTTTCTGTTTCATGTGGATGCGTCAACTATTGATAAGACGCCTGTGTCACGGCAATACTGTGGCCTGTGCCGCGGTCCAGCCCGGCAGTTCGCCGTGGCCGGTCTTGTCGCCCTGAAGCAGCCAGCTCAGGTTGAACCGGGCCAGGGTCCCGCCCCCGGCAGGTCCGCCCTCGAACAAAAGGTAGATCCAGCCTTCTGCAGGCGTGCTCGGTCGGCCGGCATTGAGCGACGAATAGGCGAAGGGGCCCTCGTAGACCAGGCGCTTGATCGGCCAGGTGCGCCCGCCATCGAAACTGGCCCACACAGTGCCGTGGTGACGTCCGTTGTCACTCTCGATATTGCTGAAGACCAGAATGTCCCTGCCTCGAACGGGCAGGCGCACCAGACCGCCCATGAGACCGTAGTCACGGACCTGATCCCCATCGGGCAGCACCTCGCAGATGGCCAGGTCGTTCCAGGTCTGGCCGCCGTTGTCACTCCAGGCCGTCCATCGGCGTCGAGGGTTCACGCCCTCGGGCGCCCAATGCCTGCGTGAATTGTAATAGATCCGCCCGTCGGACAGTTCGACCACGGCGGCCTCGCCTGTGCCGTTGGCCGGGAAGGGATCGCTGGTATGCCAGATTCTGCCGCCGTCGTCACTGTAGATGGCGTTGGTGTAGTGCTGGGGCCACAGGGCCCTGTCGTTCTTGCCGGCGTACCAGCGCGTCGGGCGCACCAGGCGTCCGGCATACCTGCCGTGGCGCAGGGTGATGCCGTGCTCATTCATGTGCATCGAGGGTGCGCGGTCGTCCCTGTCCGAATGGATGACAGTGTCCTGGACTCGCCAGATCTTGCCCTGGTCAGTGGACCGATACACGGAGATCTCAGCAGGCGGGTGACTGGCCTCGACAAAGGCCAGGATGTCACCGGTGTTCTCGTCCACGGTCACACCGCCGCCCATGAATCCCCGGCCCACCTGAATCTCGTCGCCCCAGGTCCGGCCGCCGTCCTCGCTGCGGCGCACGATGACACCGTTCCAGAAGGCCAGGACCGTGCCGTCCGTGGCCACCACGACCGAGGGAAAACGATCGCCTGAGAACACCTGCTGCATGGCCATGTTGGGCTCGCCCAGGAACGGATCGAGTGGGCCTTCGGCTGGCAGTTCCGCAGCGGTCAGTCCCGGGTCGGGCGCCTGCGCGACCTTCTCACGGACCCGCTCCAGCGAGACCATGCCGTTGTCCACGGCACCGTCAAAGGCGTACCAGTGCGTGGTTGCGGCATAGTCGATCTTTCGTTTCGGCTGCCAGTGGAACAACTCCATGTCAAACTTCAACCGGCTCTTGAACGGGATGCGGTCGTGGACTCTGACCCGCACGTTGGTGGTGTGTCCGATGCCCCAGTTGCCCCGGGCAATGGGCTGCGCGTGGAACGGCGCGTGGAACGGACGCGTGTGGTTGAAGGCGTACCCGAAGTAGTCTTCCGAGCCCGTGCCGAAATGCGAGGGAAAGGTGTCCCCATCCACCCAGATCTTTTCGTCCCCTTCACCCCACCACGGGCCGATCCAGCGACCGTCCGTCCAGTGGATGCGCGGGCGATTGTAGAGTGACAGGGAATCCCCCACATACACACCCCGGCCGTCGAGGGTGAGGTAATTCCACGCCTCCATGTGCTCGAAGTCGTCGCCGACAAATTGCTTCAGGTTCTCGCCCCGCCAGGCCGTGTGAAAGGTCATGGTCCGGTTCGTCCAGTCCCAGGCGGCGATGCCGAGGTCGTCGAATGCCAGGTCAACCGATTCGGTGGTACTGCAGTTCGTCACACGCACCGTGGCCGATTCCCTGAACGGCATGGGCCACCAGCAGGTCATCCAGCCGTCCTTTTCCACCTGGCGCCACCACGTCTGATAGGGATTGAGGCCCAGGCCCGATCCAAAGAACTCACCGAACGGCGCCCACACGGTTTGTTTGCCGTCAAAGTCTGCGCTGACGACTGTCGACCGCAGGGCCTGGGACATGTCCCCTGCGTCCAGGCGAAGACGGAGACGACAGATCGCACCCGGGCCTTCGATGCTTCGTATCATGGACTGGCCGGGGCCGAGTCTCTCTGTGCCGCCCTGGATGGTGCGATCGATGGCCAGGACATGGTCCTGCGGATGTAAGAGTGCGCGCCCGGCCCTGGCGATCAATGCTTCGTTGGCCTGAAGGTCCGACCGGGTCAGGGTCTTGACAGGGGTGCCCTCTGCATACTGCATATAATTGATGATGTAAAAGAGCGAGTGGTTGGTAAAGGCCGGTGACGTATGGGTGAAGTCAGACTCGACACTGGGACTCTCGAAGGTGATCTTGCAGTGCCGGCCAAAAGGGATCGGCAGATAGAGATTGCGCCCGCCTCCGCAAACGGCGGCAAACGGCGGCCCGGTGATGGCACGCCCTCCAATGAGTTCGTCGCCAGTGCCTGCGAAGATCGGGGCCTCGGCTCCGTCCAGGTAGATGCGGATCGTGCCCGCGCCGCGGTACTGGGTCTGCCACCATCTCGTGACAGCACCCGGCCCGTCCACATCCAGCATGATCCATTCATCCCGTCCGGCCCTGCGATCACACCCGTAAAACTGGTCAAAGTCGGCACCGGCAAACCAGTCTGCCGTGCCCGGGGTCTTGGAACGCCGATTGCAACTGCTGGCCTGCCGGCACACGAACTCGGGCTCAGGAAACTCGGCGATGTCGGCGCGGTCCAGCATCTGCTCCAGGAGACTTTGCAGATCGATCTGTCCGGCCTGGCTGATCTGGAAAGGTAATAATGACAATCCCAGCAAAATGCCTGCCACAATGTTTCGCATCATCAGTCCTCTTCTTTGGAACATCTCTGTTAACGCCTGATCAAGTATCAAGGGCACTCATTTCAACCTTCAATCCTACTGGACGGTGTATGGAAATCCACACGGAGCCCGCCATTACCCAGTATATTAAGCTAAATAGATCCCCCTGGACACAGGTTTTTCACGTGTTCTGGAGGCGCCCAAAATTGCCTCTTCGACACAGGGCGGGATGCCTGACAAACTCTGAAGCGAGACTGCATAGCCTGTGACAGATCCCGGCTTGGTGCGGTCAGCCGAGTGAGTGAAGGCATATTGGAATAGGCCAAAATCAGCGATCAAGGCAAATCCGGGAAAGCCGAGCTTCCATGTATTGTGGTTGTCGCAGTTTACACCAAAAACAACACCAAGCAACTCATCACTGCTGCTTTCGGGCCAATAGGGCCGTTTTGCCAACGGATCTCTGGATGTCCCGCCAGAATTCACGCCTGTTCCTGCAGGTAACCTGCAGCTTTTTCAATGCCTCATTGTATCTAACACGGTCAACACTCGATCCATCGGTTTGTGCTCAAATATCGACATCTTCCCTTCAATTTCGCTCTGGACAGGAGATCAATGAGACAACACATACATCATCAGATTGATTCCCATCTTGATAGATTCGTCATAGCCGTGAAGCCCTCTTCCTCCAAAGCGGTTCGGGACATTGGGGCCGAACCAGGTCTGGGTTCGGTCTGCCCAGCCGCAGTGAATATCTGTGGCAGAAAGCAGAACAGCCAAGCGGTCTCCGACAAATATGCCGCGCGGCGGCAACTGCGTGCCTTGAACATACGGCATACCGATCTGGCTGAGATCGTACATGTTGTGAAAAATCTCATGCTGTGTCCCGATCGTTTTCACAGCAGTCTTGCCAAAAACTTCCTCGAGCATTCGACATGAACTCTGATAGAAGAAATCACCCGGCCCATGAGACACACAGTCATCCATCAGCATGAAACCTCCCTGGTCCACATAGTCCTTGAAGTTTTTTTTCTGCGTGTCATTGAATGCATAATGCCCCCCTGCTGTCATAAAAAGAAACGGGAACTTGTGCAGATGATGGGCGTAGTTGAGGTCAAGCACGGCATTGAAATGTACCGCATCGCCACGCCCGGGCCGGTTCCTTCGCAGTTCCGGAAACAGTTTCACCTGACATCGAACGACCTGGCTGAACTCATCAAGCAGGTAGGTCTCGCCCACAGGCTGAATATTCCAGGGATCCCCTGCGCTGAGATCTGAATCGAATTTCACTCGGCCTATGAAACAGTCATAGTCGTGCAGGTCCGGCGGAATAAAATGGCCTGTCACGGCTGAAGGACTTGCTGACCACACTGCGGGGACAGCCGCAGCGCCCAGCATCGTGCCCGCTGCATGACGTAAGAATGTTCGTCTGGTTCTCATCTCATCCATTTCTATTGACCTCGCCGGGGGACAATGGTTTCGGTTATCTCGAAATAGAATTGCGCAGCCCGAGCCCCATCTTTCCCGCTCTGCAGGAACAACCAGGGTTGCTGACTGGGCACGCCGTCGCCGTCGTCTTCCAGCAGGGCGTTCTCAGACTTGTACCAATTCTCCTGCAGGTAAAATGCATCCAGGGATCGACATGTGGCCTGGAACGCGTCCAGCAATGACAGCCGTGCGTCAGGGTCGGCGTCCGATTTTTTTTGTGTCAAGGCAGGCACAAAGTGCTCACTGAACCTGGGGCTGCTGGACTGATCACCGCGTGCTGAACACACCACAATGTGATTGGGGTCTGTCAGGTCTTCGAGTGCCAGACCCGCACAAGGGCAATCCAGAACGATCAATTTCTGCTTGGCCTTGATCACACGGAGCCATGTATCGAGTTCGTGGTGCGTGATGTCCTGGCCTCGGACATTCAGACGCAGCGTGCTGTGTGCACGATTGGCCTGTCCAGTGAAGTAGAACACAAATTTGTCCACCGGCCGAGTGTTCAGGGCCAGAGTCTCAAGTTTCTTTTTCAGCCCCTCGCGCGTGCAGGCCGTGGCATTCGGGTCAAAGGCCGAAGAGTGCGTATCACAGACAACATCCACGGCCTCCGGATCCATGCCAACCTGATCCGTAAAGAAATGGGAAAGACCCGAAATCACACGTGTCTGGGCCTGACTCACCTCAGTATCCTGCAGTATACCGCCGCAGATCACGACCTGCCAGGTTTCTGCCCGGGCCTGGGCACAGGGGTAAACCCGGGCCACCGCAATCAATAGAACACATTGGGTCAGTAAAGTCACATGCTTCATGATATGGTCATCCATAAAAACCCTCTACACAAGCCCCTTTGCCCGCCTCAAGAACCACTGCAAAAACAACATCATACACAAAAACACGAACACACCCCATCTTGGCCAGATGGATTGGAGTTCCGGGGCCTGGTGGGCCATGTGATACGGCTCAAACTGATCAAAGGAGTGCGCCTCGATCTGGTTGGCATCCATGTACCGGGCACCCACGTACTCACAGAGTGTTCGCAAAAATGCCTTGTCACAGCGTGTATCATCCATTTCATGCCTCACGGCATCAAGTTCTGCAGCGATCATCTTCTCTCCCAGGTACACGTCACGATGTTCCACGCGCACACGCGCAAACACCGAGGTGCCCTGAAACTCCGGTATCGTGACCATGTAGGTGCCTGGCCAGGCCTCTGTCATTCGTGTGATGCGGTCATTGAATTCGAGCAGCACCGTGGCCTCGTGCGCAGCGGCAAAGTCCTGATCCGTCACACTGGCTTCAAAGATGAGATCTGTCTTGTCACTGCCACGTCTGACAAAGACCTCAATGTGGCTCTGTCGGCTGGGCTGCTCCCCCACATCCGTGACAATATCCCTCAGCAGGTTGAACAGAGGGCCGTCCGTCTGATCCTCTCGGTAGAGCTGATACAGATTGCGACTGTTGATGATTGCCGTCTTGCCTCGTCCAAGGCGCTGGGTGCAGACCAGGGGATTTTCCCCGCATGTCAGGGCCGTGAACGCGGCGGGCTTCTTCTTGGCGGATCCATAGGCCGCGTCAATGTCTTGGCCTCGGGGCTTGTCATCGCACACAGACTCTGAGTACTGTTGATCCCGGCCCTCCGGCGTGAGGCGCAGCCCGCGCGTGGATTTGGGTGCCGCGGTCTCATCAAACGTCACAGGGATCAGAGTACGGATTTTTTCAATGTCGCACTGATCCAGTGCAAACGGCTCGCGCCCCGGCAGGAAAACCACGGAGCCGCCGCGTTTTGTGACAAAGTCGTACAGCTCTGCAATCTGTTTGGCAGAAAACTGGTCAAATCGACAGGGGCCCAGCACAATCAGGTCATATTGATTCAGCTCGACTGCCGTGTCTGGAAAATGGCGAGGCTGATCAGCCTGATCAGTCTGTTCTTTTAGCAGATTGGGATCCATAATGGCATCGAATGCGAACTCAAGCTGCACCCTGAGATCCCGCGAAAGACACTGCCTGATCCTGCCAATGTCAAAACTCGCGACCTGTGTATAGAGCAGTACACGCAGTCCCGTATCTGCCTGAATGTCCACGAGACGCGTGCGCACATTATTAGACACATTCGACTCCCCATACACGGCCGCGGCCCTGACGGTGACCTCGTCAATGCCTGGCGTCAGGGCATAGGCAGAGAAGCTCACGTCTTGCGGCTCGTTGTCCTGCAGTGCCACGAGGGTTGTGCGATCCGTTAAGACCTCGTTGATCCACAGTTCCACCTCAATGGGTTGACGGTCAAGCTGCTGCGCTGTGACCTGGGCCACAATATCGTAACGCTGATCCGCGCGCACTGCGATTGGTGCCGTGACCGACCTGACACACACATCTTTGAGGGGTGTATCATGCCCACAGGCCACGATCATGACCGGGCAGTCTTGGCTGGGCAGTTTCGCATAAGACGTCACCTGTTTGTTGTCCACCTGACCGTCTGTGAAAATCACCACGCCGGACAGGCTCGGCTCGCGCCCTTGATCCCCCTCACGGTCTGCCTGAACCCTGTCAGACAGTCTGGCCAGAGCCACTTCGAGATCGCTGCGACTGCCCCACTGCTGGCCCAGGTCCCCGCGCGCGAGGGTGCGAAACCTGCTGTCGAAACTGGCCCACCGGCACCGGGGCCTGTCTGACGGGGTGTTCACAAAGTGCTGATCAAATACAGTCAGGGCGTGATCCAGGCGTGTCTGCAGCGGGTCCGCCACGCTCATGCTCTCGCTGGTGTCAAAACAAACCAGCAGCGTGTTCTGCGCCTTGTACTCAGTCAGATGCACGCGTGAGGGATTCCACGCCAAGACTATCAGTGCAAGAATCGACGCCAGGTTGAGCACACCCAGTACCCAGCGAAAGACCGGTAGACTGTCAAGTGCTTTGGATCGAAATGACCACACCCACAGTATTGTCATGAAGCCCAAGAGCAAAGTCGCTGTAAGGTGGCCTGGGTAGTTTGTTAAAACAAGATGGCTCATCACTCGGGTTGGCTCCTGGCTGCATTTTCAAAGAAGTCATTTTCCTGACCATAGAACCTCAGGCTCCCTGTAGACGTCTCGGGCACACGACTGTTCGGACGCTTGGTCACATCCAGGGTCTTGGACAGAAACTCGCGTGCAGCAAACCGGGCTGCATCGATGATGTCCCGATCACCAAACCCCTTGACAGCCACGACCTTCCCGGGCTGCGCTGCCCCGCTGCCGCCCCCGACAATGTTCGGCCCGCCGGAACTCAAATTGAATTGGGCCGTGACTGCGGACAGGGTGTTCAACAGTTGCCTGCGTTCTTCTGCTGTCACAGCTGTCTCGTAGGCGTTGGCCATGGCCTCCACATTCAACGCCATTTGTTTGAGCTGTTCCATGTTGTCTTCTGCATACGCACTGACTTCCTGACGCAGGGCCTGCCTGGCCATCATGAGTTCGCTTCGAATGGCACTCAGCATGGCCGGGGCCTCTTGCGCCAACTGTGCAGGATCAGGCAGGTCATAGTATTGCTCGGCCAGAAGCGTCTCAAAACGAGTCATCCCTGTGCGCGCCAGGTCCATATGGGTACGGGCAGCCTCTCTTGCCTGGGTTGGACTGGGAAAATCCCCCTCAGGATCCTGGTCCACAGGCAACCGTGCCAATTGCGCTTCCAGTGCGGCCAGTTCGGTTCGCAACTGCCTCTGATGCGCCCTGAGCACCTTCATCATGTCCGCGAGACTTCCCTGTTTTGAGCCACCCTTGCCGACGGGTGTGGATGCCCGCAAGGCCCCTTCTACGGTTTTGTCCGGCGGGAAGGCCTGGCCCGGCGATCCGGGCGGCGCCTGACTCTCTGCCCCTGCAGGCGGAGGATCCGCAACCCAGCTCTTCTCGTCATTGACCTTGACGGGTTTGTTCTGCTTGGGCTGGTCATCCAGAAAATGCATGAATGTCCGATCAAGTGCGTCCTGCTCCCTGGCCACTTCAGCCAATTGCTGAGACACGGCATTCAATTGCCAGGCTGTGCGCGCACGTTCCAGACGCGTGAGGTGTTGTACCTCCGCGAGTTTCAGCTTGTCAGGCTTTTCCGGGGGCGATCCCCCTCCCGGTTGGCAGTCTGCCCGTATCCGATCATCAACCAGACGCCGAAGGATTCTGTACGCGCGGGTCTCCGGGGGAATCGCATCGGCGGGTTCATGGGCCATCAGTGCGCTTCGTGCAGATTCAAACTCATCCAACACGCCATGGATAACCTCGATCTCTGACCCGTTGAACGCATATCTCGGATCATCGAGAATCAATGTCAGGTTGTCTTTGGCATAGTCAATATCACTGGCAATCGCCACAGATTTGGCAGTATCACTCTCTTGAGACTTGTCCGCATTGACCTGATCGGCCAGGCGCCAGGTCTTCTTGAGAAAGGCCCGGGTGTATTGCAGAATCTCAATCAACGCATCATGAATCAGAGAGGGGTCCAACTCCGCGGGTGCACCGCTCGGACCGGGAGGGCCACCCGGACTCTGCAGCCATATCCTGCGGTAGGGTTTGACCTCCAGGATCATGACGTCACTCACAGCAGATTCAGTGCGAGATGCAGACCCCGTGGCCACATCCAGGGCCTTCACGTGGTAGAGGATGGCATCGCCCACATCAAGATCATACTGCTCCAACTCGAGCATGTGATCAATCTGTGCAGTGCGTTTGTCATCACTCAATACTGCCGATACCTGCTCGGTCTGTCCCTCACCAAACGCCAGGCACAGGGTTGCTTTAACAAGGCCAAAATCATCCTTTATCTCGAACTGGATGGGCACACTGGCCACATTCGTGACCTGGCAATCTCCTTCCGGATGACGTTGGACAAATGTGGGAGGTTCATCCTGTTTGATCTTGATGGTCAAGGGCGGCAATTCTCTGCTCCACAGGCCGCTCGTATCCTGAAGGCGAAACTCAAGTCGCCCTGCCCGGTCAAGTAATGTCTCAAATGTGAAGTGATCCAAACCATGGCCCGCATAGGATTCAGTACGATCATCAAGGAGTTTTACCTTGGCCCCTTCAAGCCCACAGTTAGCCTGTACAGTGATCTTGGCCTTGGATCCTGCCAGTGCGCTGAGTACAAAGTCTGTCACGGTCTGCTGGGTGGTCAACTGGCGTGTGTCTATATCAACGGATATGTCAGCCGTGATACTCACGATTGCGGGAAACTCGCACACACGGACCATGTGCCACGGGGTGGCTTCACCCATAGCTGTGAATTGGTACCGGTAGAGGCCTTCCCGTTCGAAACTGTACTTGCCCTGAAACATGGCATCTGCCGGCGTTTCGCCCGCGATAGGCTGAAGCGTGAGTGTCTTGACCGGATCATATGCAGGCTCGGGCACGGACTCGGGTGACTGGGCTGTGACCCGGGCCTGTATCTTGAGTTGACCTGTTTGCGGCAATCGGCCTTCAATGCCTGCCTGAAACACCACTGTCTCATTGCGTTCAACCGCCATATCTCCATTGAGCGATTTCAGACGGGTGGCAGGCAGAGGGTCCAGGGAGGCCGTGGGTTGACCTAATCGCGCGGCATACCTGGCCAGATAGGCGTAGTGATGACGCACGCACAAACCGGTCACGACCAGCCCAAGGAAAAGAACAGCGGCGAACACCCACAGTTTCCACGCAGGCACTGTGGTAGAGAAATCGTCGTGCCTGGCCTCTTCCCAGAGTTGACTCACCATGGTGCGTGCCAGAGACTCTGAATAGGGATAGTCCACGGGTTGTTGATGATACTCAATGGCTGCCAGGAGTTGCTGATGGTAATGGCGTGCAGATTCAATATGGCTGGCCGCGTGTTTCAATCCACGGTTCATGGCCAGATTTCGCACACAGGCCAGGACCATACCACCCAGGATGACCACCAGAATCACCAGCGCAACCCAGCGAGCACCTGCGCTGAAATGGAAGCGATGATCCAATCCCGCATAGACCAGGACGTAGAGGCTGATGGCCACAAAGATCAGAGCCAGAAAACGCAGCAGCCCCAGGATCACAAGCCGTCTTCTTACATGGGCAATGCGCGTCATGAGTTCGGTCAGTATAGAGGTTGCGTTTTGAGGGTTCATCTTTTTATCCGATTAACGATCCATCCTTCTACCCATACGAGCCCGATGATGATGCCTGCCAGGAGTCTCCACAGGGGCCTGTTTAAATCTGCACCGGGGGCGGCCAGGTTCCCGGGCAGTGGGTCTCCTCTGGGGCTGGACAACCCTGCCAGACACTGGTCTATATCGACCGACTCCGTGGGGTGCAGATCCGTTTCGCCCTGCACTGGATTGATCCCCGCGTAACGAACCGGATCAGACAGCGTCGCGAGCCACCCGGTCTGGTCTGGTGTGTAAACTGTCAGGCTGGAGCCTGTGACAATGACGGGGTGTCGGCGTCCGGACGGATCCGCAACCCAGATATCGGGGTCGATCCGAACCTGTTCAGACTCGAACACAGGCAAGACAACCTGTTCTTCTGCTTGATACCCGTATCCATAGGCAGCACTGCCGCTGCCCAGGATCAAACGACACATGGGTATGACCACAGGCCGCTTGGTCAGGGAGCTCATGGTGTCGTCCATACTGGTATTAATGAGCAGACTCTTGCCCGCACCGACGGCCAGGGTGTAGATCAGACAATACCCTGTTTCCGTGGGCCACAAACCTGTACTCTCAGGCGCTTTTCGGCAGGCAAAATGACTCCACAGCGGCAAATGCTCCAGTGTGTACTGCTTGGTCACTCTGGCTGTGTCCACATCCAGACCCGCACTGGCAAACATGCCGTCGGACGGCCACACCTGGGACAAAGAGGTGCGCTCATCCAGTCGCTCAAAAGGCTCAGCCCCCATGAGGCCCCTGTCATACAGACGCTTTGCCGTAGGAAGTGACATGTCCCGACTCACGAAAAACACCACAGTGCCTCCCCTGGCCAGAAAAGACGTCAAGGCATCGATGTCCTGGGCCAGGTCGTCGCCGATGTGTGCGCACACGAGGATGTCACACTTGTCCAGCCTCGCATGATCCAGGGTGGGGCCCGGGTTTGACCGAAGGATTAAATTGTCGTCGAACTCTGCTCTTGAAATCGCCTTCAAGGCCTCGCGAACCAGGAAACCCTGGTCCGGCGTGCGCCCGGCAACCAGGACGCGCTGCTGCGCGCTGGGTTCAATATGCACACCCAGGAAGTACGTATCATCCACCGCCAGTGCATCAGGCGGACTCAGCGAAATTTCAACGGGCAGAAAAGTCCGGCCCCTGGTCGCGCTGTCGGGTGTGAGCTTCAGCACATAGTCTCCGGACCTCGCGGGTTCAAGGGCAATCAAGGTCTGTTCCGGAGTCACGCCTACGTCCAAGCCCTTGACGGAAGCGCCCAACCGGCGTGTCTGGGCCACAGAACCGGTATTCTCAACCTGAACGAGCAGTTCCACTGTCCCGTTCTGGTATCGCAGCACGCGAGCATGCTTGACCATGGCATTGTCGGGTTCTGGCGCAGCCACAGTGTCGGTGATCACATCCTGAAATCCTGTGAGGGATTGACATGCCGCAAGGGCATCCATGGCAGCCCGGGTAAAATCGCTGACCAGATACAGAGAGGTGTGTTCCCCTGTCTGGATGGCATCACGAGCCGCGGAACAGACATCACCCATCTCGGCCTTGTGGGCCGAGGCCGAGATTCTCTCCAGCGCATCAACGGCCTCTTGCGGGGCCAGCCTGCTCTGGCCAGTGTCTCCGCACAGGGCATAGACATCAAACAGCACGTTGGCTGCAGCGTGGTCTTTCACATACTGGGCGGCCTTTTCAATGGCCCTGTCAAGCTGGGACAGTCCCTCGGTCGTATAGGTCATGGAAAGCGAATTGTCCACCACCATGAAGTGACGATCCGGACGCTCGACCCCCTCGCCAGGGCGTGTCATAAAGGGACGGGCAAACATGCATGCCAGCAGTGACACAATGGCACATCGCAACAGCAGAATGAGCCATTCACGCAGGCGTCTGGTTGACTGGCTCTGCTTCTGACTGACCTCAAGAAAATCGATCATGGTAAACAGAACACGTTTGAACCTGGGCCGGATGAGCAGATGAATCAGGATGGGGCCGGCCACGGCCGCCAGTCCTGACAAAAAGATGATCTGTGCAAATCCCATGACCTACCCCATCACCTTGCGCTTCGCCAGATAGGCCATGAAGGCTCGATCAAGCGGTTCCGATGTATTCATTAAATGGTAGTCAATATTGCTTCTGTGCGCATTGGTCCTGACCTGTTCCATGAACTGGGCCACATTGCGACTGAATGTATCCTGGATGGACTTGGGAAATACCCTGACACTCCGACCTGTTTCCAGGTCTTCAAATTGCACGAGTCCTTCGTAATCCAGTTCAAGTTCCTGGTGATCCATGAGGTGGAACAGGATCACATCATGCTTGAGATATTTCAGATGAGCTAACCCTCGTTTCACCTCATCTACATCGTCCAACAGATCGGAGATAAGAATCACAATGCCGCGACGCTGCGTCCTCTCTGCCAGATTGTGCAGAACCTCTGCAAGGCGTGTCCTGCCCTGAGGCCGACAGTCCTGGATGGCCTTGAGCACTGCATTGAGATGCGTTCTGCGCGATCTCCCGGGAATCCAGGTGTGGATGTTCTCCGCAAACATGCCCAGGGCCACACCATCATTCTGCATGAGCATCAGATAGGCCAGCGAGGCAGCCAGATAACTGCCGTATTCCAGCTTTGAAATACAGTCTTTGGACGCAAACGACATGCTCCGGCTGCTGTCCAGCATGAGGTACGCGCACAGATTTGTCTCCTGGAGAAATTGCTTGATATACAGTTTCTGGCTACGGCCATACATCTTCCAATCAAGATACTTTGGGTCATCTCCCGCCTGGTAGGCCCGGTGGTCACTGTATTCCACGCTAAAACCATGAAAAGGACTGGGATGCATCCCCGAAAAGAAGCCCTCCACTGCGCATCGGGCCACCAGGCTCATATTCTTGAGCTTGCTCAACAAGATGGGATCAATAAACTTGTGTTCTCTCTGCAAGGTCACGCATTGTCCCCTGACATAAAAATGGCACACTTATTTAGGTGGATGCACGTGAGCGATCAGATCGTCAAGGACCGTATCCACGGCCATACCGTCTGCCTCGGCATTAAAATTCACGGTCACCCGGTGTCTTAGCACAAGTTTGCATATGGCTCGAACATCATCGTACCCGGCTGTCACACGACCATGAATCAAGGCTCGAGCCTTGGCCCCAAGTGTCATGAACTGACCCGCCCTGGGCCCGGCACCCCACTTGAAGTACTGGCGTACCATTTCAGTGGCCATCGAATCTTCGGGCCGTGTGGCTCGTGCCAAATAGACGGCATATTTGATCACCGAATCGGCCACAGGCGCCATACGTACAATATTCTGGAACAGAATCATCTGCTCGGCATCCAACACGGCTTGGATGCCGCTGCCTTTCCCCGTGGTCGTCCGTTTGACAATATCACACTCGTCGTCAAGCGGTGGGTAGTTGATGTGCGTCATAAACATAAAGCGATCCAGGGCCGCCTCAGGCAAATTGTATGTACCCTCCTGTTCAATGGGATTCTGCGTGGCCAACACAAAGAACGGTTCAGGCAGCACGTAGGTCGTACCCGATGTGGTGACCTGCTTCTCCTGCATGGCCTGTAAAAGGGCCGCCTGGGTCTTCGGCGGGGTCCGGTTGATCTCGTCAGCCAACACGACATTGGCAAAAATGGGCCCCCTAACAAAGTGATAGCAGGGCTGCCCGGTCTTGGGATTCTGCTGTATAATGTCCGTACCCGTGATGTCTGACGGCATTAGATCAGGTGTAAATTGGATACGATTGAATGTCATGCGCAACACTTGACTGAGTGACGTGACCAACAGCGTCTTGGCCAGGCCGGGGACACCCTGCACAAGACAATGCCCTCCGGCCAGCAGGCAGCACAACACGCTCTCAATGACGTCATCCTGACCCACAACCACCTTGTGTATCTCTTTCGCCAGTGCCGCGTAGCCCTCCACAAGCTGCTTCAACACGGCTTCTTCATCAAACTCTCCATCTCCAAAGGCAGGGCGTGTTTTATCAGATTGCTCCATAGGTTGCCTCCCTACTTGCTGGTTACTGGTTGCGCTGTCCTACGTGCGAGACACGCTCATCATGATCCAACCCGTTCGACTACAAGCTAAGCCTTTTTCAAGTCAGTACAGTGAGATACACATCGATAAATATTTAAGAATACCTGTACAGGTATAGATGAGCCTATTGACAACTTGTTACAGTTCATTTGAAAATATTCTTGAGAATCTCGCATACGCCTATTTTTCAACAGAACCAGTGAATGGCATTATATTCAGACATGCCTGGCATTTCAACCGTGATGATCGTTCCTTTTCGCTTTATTCATGTGACAACCAGCCGGATTGCTCACAAACTTTGAAGCGAGACTGCGCAGCTTGTGACAGATCCTGGGCTTGGTGCAGTGAGACGGATGAAGGCATATTGGAATATTCCGAAGTCGGCGATCAAGGCAAGTCCAGGGGATGGCATGAGATACACAGTCGCAGCCAAAGGGCTGTGAGACATTCGGCCCAGGCTCACGGCGCCTGCGGCGTCAAACCCGATCGGACCTGCGGTCCGAAGCGGGTTCTTCCCGCCATCTAAGTTTAAAGCCCTCCAGGGCACAGGGCCCTGGAGGATAGCCGGACGTGTTGCATTTTCGCTTCGCTACAATGCAAGGCGGGATTCGCTCGCTGCGCTCACGGCGCCTTCGGCGTCAAACCCCATCGGACCTGCGGTCCGGAGCGGGTTCTTCTTCCCGCCCTCAAAGTTAAATGGACGGCAGGGCACAAGGCCCCGCCGGCCATTTAACGGAGAGGGCGGGGTTCGGACCCGCGGTAGGGGTAAACCCTACACAGCCTTTCCAAGGCTGCTCGATCAGCCACTCCGACACCTCTCCGGAGTTTCAAAGAGCTACTTTATACCATGCCGCCTTTTAAAAAGCAAGGTCTTGAACGGTCAAATCCTCGCTTTGGTTAGATCGAGGTCTTCCTGTTTTCCTGGCAAAATTTACCCATCAGACCGATGGCTGCCATCATTTTATCAGCACTGCCATCCATCTGTGCATAGGCCCTGACCAACGCCACCAGTTCCGGGGCAGGGTCACTGGCCCCGTAATGATGGGCCGCATTGACAATCCCGGCATCCAGGCCGTATTCCATGGCCACGGCCACATAGGCGCGACAGACGCCCACCGATCTGGCAGGCAGATCACGCACAGCATTGCTCAGCCCCAGCGAGCAATGCACGCCCTTCATCCGCGGATCTGCCTTGATTTTCCTGATGGTCTCAAAGGCCCGATACGTGTAGCCCGGCACATTGGGTTCCATGGGCATATCAATGGCCAGGGGGAAGACCGTGGAATCAAAGAACATCTGTTCCGGCCTGAAACCATGCGTGTCCGTGGCCCGTTCGAAAATCTCTCTGGCCATGCTGTAGAGCTGTTCCACTGAATAGGTCCCGCCCGGACCTGACGATGCATCTTCCCCTACGAGCAGGCCAATGAAGGAGAAATCGTACTCCGCCTTGAGGGGCAGCACACGATCCATGCTGTAGGTCTTCACGGAATTGATCAGGGGAGAGGGGACCGTGCCGGAGGTGTCGTACCAGGCCCTGAGTCCGGCAATCAGTACGTCGTCATTGCTGCTGTCAATACACACAGGCACACCCTTGCCCCACTGGCGCACGAGTCGGACATACGCCTCCATCATGTCGACTGTCACCTGCATGTCCTGGTCACCAAAGGCATCCAGATTCACGGCAATGTAATCGGCACCGTCATCGGCCTGACGCGCGATCAGGGCCCGCATGTCATTGAGCGGCGCACTGGGTGACGTATAGGCATTCGGGCCAAGGGCCTGCAAAGCCTTCATGACCTCGCCGGTCTTGGGGATGGAGGCATGGACGGATTCGCCGATGGATATAATCGCGTTCTTCACGGTCGTGTCTCTTTCATGAGTGGGTTTTTTACCTGATGTCTGCGTGGTACGCCTGGAGTGACTTGATGTCACCCTTACCTTTACGTTTTGCCTCAATCCCCCGGGCAGAGGCCAAGGCCGCACTGCAGGTGGTGATATACGGCACCTTGTACTGAATGGCTGACTTTCGAATATAGGAGTCATCAAACTGACTGACCTTGCCTTGAGGGGTGTTGATAATGAGATGCACCTCGTGGTTCTTGATCGCGTCACCAATATTGGGACGCCCCTCGTGCATCTTGAGGATCATCTCCGTCTCTATACCTCGTTCTGCAAGAAACGCGCGGGTTCCCTCAGTGGCCAGGATACGGAATCCCATGGCCTTGAAGAGAGAGGCCGCTTCGACCACACAAGGCTTGTCCTGACCGGCCACGGTGATCAAGACCGTGCCTTCGGTGGGCAGGAGTTGCTGCGTGGCCTCCTGGGCCTTGAAAAAGGCCAGACCTGACGAGTCGGCCAATCCCAGCACTTCCCCGGTCGATCGCATCTCCGGTCCCAAAAGGGGATCTACTTCCGGGAACATATTGAACGGAAACACGGACTCCTTGACACCAAAGTGAGGAATCTTCTTTTGTTCGAGTTTCAAGTCTGCCAGACGCTGGCCCAGCATGACCTGCGTGGCCAGTCGTGCCATGGACAGGCCGCAGACCTTGGACACGATCGGCACGGTGCGCGAAGCCCTTGGATTGGCCTCCAGCACATAGACCGTGTCGTCGGCGATGGCGTACTGAATATTCATCAGCCCGACCACATTGAGTTTGATCGCAATCCGGCGCGTGTAGTCGCAGATTGTATCAAGATGCTTCTGTGCAATAGACACCGGAGGCAGCACACAGGCAGAATCGCCGGAGTGAATTCCTGCCAGTTCAATGTGCTCCATCACGGCAGGCACAAAGGCGTCCGTCCCGTCGGAAATCGCATCGGCTTCCGCCTCAATGGCATTGCTGAGAAATCGATCAATCAGAATCGGTCGCTCGGGTGTCACACCCACAGCGGCCTGTAGATATTTACGAAGGTCATCCTCGTCATGCACGATTTCCATGCCCCGTCCGCCGAGCACATAGGAGGGACGTACGATCAGGGGATAGCCGATTTTTTTGGCGACTGCCAACGCCTGTTTCAGATTGGAGGCCATACCGGCTTCGGGCATGGGGATCTTGAGTGTCTGCATCATGGATCGGAATCGGTCCCGGTCTTCTGCCAGGTCGATCATCTCAGGAGACGTGCCAATGATCTTGACACCGGCCGATTCCAGTTCCGCGGCGATATTCAGCGGCGTCTGGCCGCCGAACTGGACAATCACACCTTCGGGCTTTTCCTTTTCGTAGATGCTCAACACGTCTTCCACAGTCAACGGTTCAAAGTAGAGCTTGTCCGAGGTGTCGTAGTCTGTGGACACGGTTTCCGGATTGCAGTTGACCATGATGGTTTCCAGGCCCATGTCACGCAGGGCAAAGGCCGCATGCACGCAGCAATAGTCAAATTCAATGCCTTGACCGATTCGATTGGGACCGCCGCCCAAGACCATGATCTTTCGATTGCCGGTGACACTCACCTTGTCCGGGGCATTGTACGTGGAATAGTAATACGCGGCATTGTCCACACCGCTCACAGGCACAGGCTCCCACGCCTCTGCCAGACCCAGGGACAGGCGTCGCTTGCGAATGTCGGCTTCAGGCAGGCCCAGGATCTGGGCCAGATAACGATCTGCAAATCCGTCCTTCTTGGCCTGTAAAAACAGGGCCTCCGGCACGGTCTTGCCCTTGTGGGCCAACAGCTTTTCTTCCAGGGCCACCAACTCGGCCATCTGCTCAATGAACCAGGCCTTGATGTGCGTCTTCTCGTGCAGGGCCTGGATAGACGCCCCCTTCCGAAGGGCCTCGTACATGATGAACTGCCGTTCGCTGGTGGGCGTGCTCACGAGCTGCATCAACTCGTCCAAGGATCGCTCATGAAACTCCCTGGCAAATCCAAGACCAGAGCGTCCTGTTTCCAGGGAACGGATGGCCTTTAAAAAGGCTTCCTTGTAGGTCTTGCCGATACTCATGACCTCGCCCACAGCACGCATCTGCGTCCCCAGCTGGTCCTGAACGCCTTTAAACTTCTCAAAGGCCCAGCGTGCAAACTTGACCACCACATACTCCCCGCAGGGTGTGTATTTTTCGAGAGTTCCATCCCGCCAGTAGGGAATTTCATCCAGTGTCATACCTGCTGCCAGCAGGGACGACACAAAGGCAATGGGGAATCCCGTGGCCTTGGACGCCAGAGCAGACGACCTGGAGGTCCTGGGATTGATTTCTATGACCACCACACGATCGGTCTTGGGATCGTGGGCAAACTGGACATTGGTACCACCAATGACCTCGATGGCATCCACGATATCGTACGAATGCTTCTGAAGGCGAGCCTGCAATGCCGGGGTAATCGTCAACATGGGCGCAGTGCAGTAGGAGTCACCCGTATGCACACCCATGGCATCCACGTTTTCAATAAAGCAGACCGTGATCTTCTGGCCCTTGGTGTCACGCACGACTTCCAGTTCCAGCTCTTCCCACCCCAGCACGGATTCCTCCACCAGGATCTGTCCAATCAAACTTGCCGTCAGGCCGCGTGCAGCCACGGCCTGAAGCTCATTCACATTGTAGACCAGGCCGCCTCCCGTGCCGCCCATGGTATAGGCCGGGCGAATCACCACAGGATATCCAAGCTCTTTGGCAATGACCTCCGCCTCCGCCACAGAATAGGCAGGCTTGCTCTTGGGCATTTCAACGCCCACGGTGTCCATGGTATTCTTGAAGGCAATCCGATCCTCGCCCCGTTCAATGGCATCCAGTTGCACACCAATGACCTTGACACCGTACTTGTCCAGCACACCGGCCTTCGCCAATTCAGAAGACAGATTCAATCCGGTCTGTCCGCCCAGATTCGGCAGAAGCGCATCAGGCCGTTCCTTTTCTATGATCCGAGTCATGGTGCGTAGGTTCAGAGGTTCGATGTAGGTGATGTCCGCGGTACCGGGATCGGTCATAATGGTCGCAGGATTTGAATTGACCAGGATGATGGTGTAACCCAGCTTACGCAGTGCCTTGCAGGCCTGTGTCCCTGAATAATCAAACTCGCAGGCCTGTCCAATAATGATGGGGCCAGATCCTATGATCATTACCTTATGGATGTCCTCACGTTTTGGCATGCTCAAATCTCCACATACATCGTTGCCGTTGATAGTTCTTGATTTCAAGGGCAATTAAATAGGATTAGTATGGGGTTGTCAAACAATCACCTTCAGCAATTTCAGGATTACGGCGCATAAAAAAAGACCGTCCAATGGGACGGCCTTGTGATTTCGAGGATAGCTGAACCCTGCAAAAGCCTATTTCTTCTTCTTGGGTTTCTTTTCCTTTTTCGGTTTCTTCTCTTTGGGCGCCTTCTCTTTCCTGGGTGCCTTGGCCTTTTTGGCCTTCTTGGCTCTCGGCGCCTTGGGGCCGTCGCTCTTGGTCATAGCCACGGCAGACAAGATGATGGCCAGCACGATGAGACCACCCATGATGTACCAGATCCAAGGCCTGACCACATCCAGAATTGAGGGCACATTGCCGCTCATGCCTGAGATCGCAATGATCGAGGTGTAAAGCATCACAAAGAGTGGAATAAAGAGCAGGCCACCGAGCATGCGACTGGAGGCCGTGACCGGACCCTCGGTACTGACCGTCATCGGCATGACTACAGGCATGTAGGCTTCATCAGAAGACAGACCTGCGTCCACAGGCATCGCCTCAGATTCACCCAACACATCCTTGTCCGACCCAAGCCCATCGTCTCCAGGGCTGCCGTCCTCACCGTCACTCGTATAGATTTCGTCCAGGATGCCGCCCAGAGAGGTGTCGTCTGCCTGGAGCGATAAATCCAACAGCCCTGAACCACTGCCAAAGCTGTCCAGACTGAGGTCGTCTTCGATCTCTTCCAGCGAGGTCTCACCTGTGGCGCCGAGGCCCGCCAGTGTTTCGGCCATGGTATCATCTGTGAGCTTGAAGTCTCCGTCTGTTTCACCCAGAAGATTGATGCCCTCTTCACCACTCAAGGCGGTGTCCATGTTGGTCAGCTCATTGGTGCCGTCACCAAGACCGGAAGACTCGGCTGCCAGAAAAATGTCCTCATCATCATCGGCCCCCTCGAACTGAGGTTCGCTGCCCACCACCTGGGTGTCGGAGAAATCCGGACCGGCCTCGTCCTCTGCCGAAGCCACATCCAGCTCCGGCTCGACCAGGCTTAACTCATCAGAGTCCTCATCCATCAAGAATCCCAGACTGTCATCGCCTGCAGAGACCTCGTCAGAGGCAGCCTCTTCTGCGGTCTCATCTTCATCGGCAAAGCCCAGCAGCGCGTCGAGATCTGCATCCAGAGTCGCAGCATCGTCTGATGCCATGTCAGGCTCCAGCGCCAAAGCATCCTGTTCCAATGATGCCAACTCATCAACTTCAGCATCCTCTTCCGCAGGCTCAAGCACAAGATCGTCCGACGCATCCTGAAGGTCTTCTTCCACAGTTTCCATGTCAAGGAAATCGTCAGAATCGTCCGCCTCAACAGTGGGCTCCAATGCGAGATCAAGATCCTCCGGTTCAGATTCATCAGGCGTCAGCAAAGACTCGACCTCGTCAATCTTGAACATGATATTGGATCCATCTCGAAACTCGCGTAGTTTACCCTCCGTGGCCAACTGTTTTACGTCTTCTTGCGACATGCCGAGTTTGTCGGCGGCTTCCTGTAATGAGTAAAACATTCCAGCCATAATTTCATCATCTCCGATAAGCCAATAACCTGACCCAAAACACCCTTTCCGTTAACCCCAAGAAGAATTGAGCCGGGATCATTGTATCTTAACAACAACCTTCATGCAAATCTTTTTTAACTTAACACCCTTATTGCAGGGGTATTAGATTCGCACTGTCTCGTCCGATAATTTATCATAATATACAGACGATTCTCCAAAAAACTTTCCGGTCTCAAAAAAAATAAGGGAATCCAGGCGCAAAGACCCGGAACCTGTCACTGGAAATGTGAATCACCAACCCGATAAGACATCTCTTATCGGGCTTTAACTCTTTCGAAATACAGCCACTACATTCTCAACATCCACCACAAACAGGCGGTTTGAGCCTTCGAAATCCACCGGGATTGCCCCCTTGGGATTGAACAGAATCTTGTCATATTTTTCCAAAGGAATTTCCGGAAGATTCTCGATTTCTGCAGACACAGCCACAATGCGACCGGTAATGGTGGGAATCTCAATATTGTCGGGCAACTGGATACCACCTTTGGTCTGCTTCTTGTCTTCATCCTTTCGGATCAGCACGCGCTTTCCAATAGGCTCCACTGTTTCAAATTCCATGGTGTCCAGATTGTTGTTTAAATCCATACCCGTCCCTGCTGGCTATTTTGCCTCAGCCGTTGCGATATCAGCCACTTCTTCTTTGCCTGCCTTGTCCTTCTTTCCAGCGGGTTTCTTTTTGCGTCCGAGGATTTCATCGGCCTTTTCGTACGTATCTGGCGGCCATTGCCCGGCTTCCTGCAACTCCTTGAGGTGATCCAACTGCTTGATACTGATAATGGTTCGACAGCGCGGGAACTTATTGCACCCCAGGAACGGGCCCCGTTTACTCTGACGAATGACCAGCTCGCCGGCCTTGCATTTGTAGCATTTGACACCCGAAAGCTCGGCTGGCTCCTTGGGCGGCAGGATATTGCCTTCCTTATCGATTTTCTGGGTGGTCTTGCATTCGGGGTAGTCTGAACACCCGAGGAACTCACCAAATCGCCCTTTCTTATGAATCATCGGTTTGCTGCAGTTGGGACATTTGTGCTCGGTCACAACCTGTTCGAGCATCTTGCCCTCATCGTCACAGGGACAGGCGTATTTGCACTCCGGATAGTCGGAGCAACTCAAAAAACGCCCATTTTTGCCAAATCTGTAGACCATTGGCTTCTGGCAGTCAGGGCAGGTGAACTCACTGGGCTGAGTCTCGGCCTTGGCATGTTTCATCTCCTCCATGGCCGTGTCCAGGTTCTTTTTAAAGGGGCCGTAGAACTCCTCAAGAATACTCACCCAATCCAGATGCAGCTCTTCGATCTTGTCGAGCTGTTCTTCCATGAATCTGGTAAATGAGATGTCCATGACCTTGGGAAAGAATTCACTGAGCTTGTCGGTGACCACTTCACCCAGGTCGGTGGCATAAAACTTTCGGTCCTTCTGCTTCACATAGTCACGATCCTGGATCGTACTGATAATCGAAGCATATGTACTGGGACGACCGATGCCCTCCCGTTCCAGGGCCTTGACCAGAGAGGCTTCCGTGTATCTGGCAGGCGGCTTGGTAAAGTGCTGCTCTGCCTCGATTTCCACAGGCGCCAGGGGCTGACCTTCGGACACGACAGGCAGTTGCTGCTCATTGGACGAAATGGTCCAGACGCGCGTGCACCCGTCAAACACCTGAATACGCCCATTGGTCCTGTACAGGCAAGGGCCGATTTCGGTCTCAGCCTGGATGTCCAGGGTGGTCACATTCCACCGGCCCGGCTGCATCTGGCTGGCCACAAACCGACGCCAAATGATATCATACAGCTTAAACTGTTCGTCATTGACATACGGCTTGACCTGCTCAGGCGACAGCGATGCATCTGTCGGACGGATGGCTTCGTGCGCTTCCTGTGCATTCTTGCCGGAGGCATACATCTTGGGTTTATCCGGCAGATACGAAGGGCCGAATTCAGTTTCAATATACTGCCTGGCCATATCCAGGGCCTCTTTGGACAGGAAGGTACTGTCAGTACGCATGTAGGTGATAAGGCCCACAGCACCCCTGGAACCCATGTCCACACCTTCATACAGTTGCTGAGCAATACGCATGGTGCGTTTGGCAGCGAATCCCAGGCGATTGGAAGCGGCCTGCTGAATGGTCGAGGTAATAAACGGAGGCGACGGGCGCGTCAGGGACTCCTTGGTCTCGATCCTGCCAATGGAATAACTGGCCTTGGCCAGGGCATGGTACACGCTCATGGCCTGCGTTTCGTTGTCCGCGTTATATTTCTCGCCGTTGACCTTGACCAGCTCCGCTTTGAAGGCATTGTGCTCTGTCAACCACTCGCTCTGCTTGGCCAGGATGGGCGGCTTGCCGTCCACCGTGTTTGCCTCCAAAAAGGCCCTCCACAGCGCGGCCTTGCCATCCTTCAAATCAGTGGTGAACACAGCAGGAATGAGCCAGTATTCATCCGGCTTGAACGCCTTGATCTCGCGTTCTTTGATGACCACAATCTTGACTGCCACAGATTGAACGCGACCTGCGGACAGGCCCCGTGTGACCTTTTTCCACAGCAGCGGGCTGATCTGATACCCCACAATACGGTCCAGGATACGTCGGGCCTGCTGCGCATTGACCTTGTTCATGTCAAGGCGTCCCGGATCTTTAAAGGCCTCCTGGATAGACGCCTTGGTAATGGCATTGAAGATCACACGATAGGTCTTGTCTTCCGGCACACCCAGGATCTGCTGCAAATGCCAGGCAATGGCCTCTCCTTCGCGGTCAAGGTCAGTTGCCAGGTACAGACGGTCGCACTTTTTGGCCAGGGCCTTGAGTGAGATCACGGTTCGCTTCTTGCCAGGCATGATGTCGTAGGTCGGGGCAAACCCATTCTCAATGTCCACATTGATCCCCTTGGAGGGAAGATCTCTGATGTGTCCCATGGACGCCTTGACCTCAAAGCCAGGACCGAGATACTTGTTGATGGTCTTCGCCTTTGCCGGTGATTCTACAATCACGAGTGCCTTGCCTGAGTTTGCCATAGCCGATCCAAACACCTATTTAAAGATTATAAACTACAATAAATAAAACACTTAGGCTTTTTTCTACCGCATAAAAACATGACCGTTTATGCGACATATCGGCCATAAGCCCTGATCAATTCAGAAAAGGAGAAATACTTTTATGCCAAACGGATGTCAAGAGAAAACAGTTTTCGGCACTGCCATACGTGTCGACAAAGCCTTCCGTTCATCCGCCTTTTAGCTGCTCCCCCAGGAGAGGCTTTAATGCCCTAATGGCATTACCACGGTGAGAAATGGCATTTTTCTCGGCAGAATCCAGCTCTGCCATGGTCTTGTGAAAATTCGGAAGATAAAAAATCGGATCATACCCGAATCCGCCTTGGCCGAAGGGTTCCCGGGCAATCATCCCTTCGACTGTGCCCTGAGTTTCGATGAGCACCTTATCCGGCGATGCCACACAGATACAACACATAAATCGAGCTGTCCGTTCAGATTCCGATACCTTCTCGAGCAATGCCAGGAGTTTTTCGCTATTTTTCCGATCCGTCACCCTGCGGTCAGAAGACTGGTCGCCGGAAAATCTGGCCGACAACACCCCTGGCTGCCCTCCAAGGGCATCGACCACCAGACCTGAATCATCGCTCAGGGTCCACAACCCCGAGGCCTGGGCATAGGCCACGGCCTTGAGTCTGGCATTGCCGGCAAAGGTCGGGGCATTCTCTTCCACATCCAGGTCAATCCCCACCTCAGACAGGCTGAGCCAATGGGCCTCGGATCCGAGCAGGTCTCTCAGTTCCTGGATCTTGCCCTGATTGGTGGTGGCCACCAGAATATCACGTGACATAGTGTCTCCTGTTATAAGAACAACGCGTCAAAGGGGTATCAGATCGAAAACAGGCTGTCAAGAAAGACTTCAAGACGTGGGCTGAGAATGTCACGCCACAAACAGCAGATGATACCCCACGCCAAATACAGCCACATCCACCATGGCATGACTCACATAACCCGGCCATATGGAACGGTATCGCATATAACACCAGGACCAGGCTGCGCCCCCAATAAAGATCCCGACTGCCGCCATGGCCACGACCCAAGGGGTTAAAAAGATCTGCATGGCCACAATGTGGTGCAGGGTAAAGGCCACTGCAGATGCCGCAATGGCAAGCTTGGGCAACAGAAGGTCCGCCAGTTTCTCCACCACAAACCATCGCCACACATACTCTTCCAACACAGAATTGACCGTCACCCAATACAGTGCGCCCATCAGATACATGGATCTGTTGCTCAATCCGGTTTCTACACCCATGGCCTGAACCGCCTTGGGGTCAATGAGCAGGGCCCCCAACCCCCAATACGCCAGCACAATGAAGACGCAAATAGCGGCGCCCAGGGCCATGGCCACACCAAAACCTCCCTGGGTCGGCCTGGACCAGCAGATGCGCTTCCTTTCTACTGCAACTCGCCACACCAGCGGCAGGGCCAGGAGCCACACCTTGGCAGCAAAAAACAAGCCTTTGCCCAGCATCTGATCGGGCCAGGCAATCATGCCCGCCCACACACCCAGGCTGGGTGCAGGCAGCAGCAGGATGAGTGCCCAGATGGAAGACCGCTTGACCATGTGAGTAGCTTACCCTGAAAGGGTTGTATTGACAAGATGCTGCTTTCTTGCAGCACTAACTTGTAGTTCCACCCCCAATTCGTTATAATCCAGGTAATCAGGTGATCTAAGGTCACGGGTTAAAAGGAAGAGCAAAAAGGAGGCTCGATGAAGCGTTTTTATTCATATCCGGCGATTTGTGCGCTCGTTTTCTATTCCGCTGTCCAAGCCACTGAAGTGGTATGGCAGTACCCCTGCGAACTGACTCATGTGTCTAAACCGGAATGCGATTGCTGGACCGGTCTCAATGAAAATGGAAAATGGGAAACGGAGGAACATTTCCCTGTTTACGTTGATCCTGAACACTATCTAGCGGGCGACCCGCCCTCAGACAAATCCGCTGTCACAATCACCACAGACCAGTGGATTGAAGTCGGCTTTGCAGGGGAAATCACAGACGGCCCAGACGCGGACGTCATAATACGTGAGATGGGACGCATGGGAGAAACTGCATTGATCCTCCTGTCTGATGGCCGGACCAGGACGTATCCCCTCGGCATTGCGACTGCTCATTATGACCCTATGGGCCCCATGAGCCAGGAGTCCACAATCTGTGAATTTGACCTGAAGGATGTTCAGCCGGGCTTTTCTCCCAGAGCCGTGCGCATCCTGTCTCTGGGCTTGGGGGGCGCCTCCCCGGGTTTTGATGTAGGCTCTGTAAAGGCCAGAATCACGGTCCAGTCCCCTTCTCCCTATCTCCCTCGCCCTGGGCACAAGGTGACTGATGTCCAACCCAATGCCTCCTTGTCTTGGACCGGCTCCGGGCAGGCTTCGGCGGTCCATCTCTACCTCGGACAGGATCTCAGTGCCGTCAATCCTGATGAATCTGACCCATTTGCCTCTTTGCCCGGCGATGTGAATGTTTTTGTGCCCAGCGAACACTGGGCACTGGGCCAAACCTATTACTGGCGCGTCGTTGAGATCGTCTCCTCAGGCCACTCGCCAGGCAACATTGGAGAGGTCTGGCAATTCCAGGTCAATCCGCATCATGTGATAGACAACTTTGACCAGTACAATGACGAAGCCTCCTTCAGAGATGACTGGTGGGCCACGTATTATGCGACGCGCAGCCTGATTCACTGCCAGGACTCAACATACAAAGGCTGCCATGCTGCCAAGCTGAAATACAATCTGACTGGCTCAGACTATGCAGAATACATGCACGTCAAGGAGAGTGGTCGCGGTGAGATGGATTGGAATCAGCCCGGAGCCACGACCCTGGAATTGTACTTCAGGAGCTTGCCCGACGAGGCTGCATTGCCCAACCTCTATGTCCGGGTTGAAGATCTCGCGCGGGAACAAATGTTTGTATTGTACACGGATGATCCCAATCACCTCAATGACGGCCTTTGGCACCCGTGGCGTATCGACCTCAGTGAGTTTGACAATCTGGAGCTCGACCGCATTGCGAGCATTAGCATCGGGGTGCAGTTCCCGGACTCAGGCAGCAACACACCGACCTCAGGATCATTATTCATTGATGAAATCCAACTTTGCGGACCCAGGCACCTGTCGGATCTTCCCCTTGAAACGGATTTGAATCAAGACCAGGCAGTGACCACCGCAGACCTGGCCCTGTTCGCGGCCGAGTGGCTCTCCACAAGCCGGGAGGTCCTGACAGTTCAGGAGCCCAATGCCCCCTGGTGCCATCTGGCCTTTGACGGCAGCATATCAGACATGCAGGGCAATGCCCAGACAAGTTCATCAGGCGATGTTCAATTCGACGACCATGCTGATTTCAATGGGTCTGAGGCCAGCATAAAAATCACCAATGCCCAGACGCTGACTCAATTCACTCAAGGCATCACCATCAGCTTCTGGCAATACGGCGAGCACTCCATTCACCGCGCAGACACCCTGGTCTGCTCCGATTATGCCTACCCCGCGCAGGCCCCGGAACTGGCCATTGGACTGGGACTCTGGGAACACCCCGAATCCCTGTTCTGGCAATGCGGCCTGCGGCAGAACCCCGGCAATCTGCTCACCGGCATCCATCAGGTGCCTGAACAATGGTCCCAACGCTGGAACCACTGGGCCTTTGCCAAGGACTTTATCACAGGCCGGATGTCCGTATACCTCAATGGCAGACTCCTGGCCCGGGGTCAGGGCCAGGGATCGGGCTTGACGAATCTCAATACACTGGAACTGGGCAATGGCTGGTATACCTACTATGACGGCAGCCTGGATGATTTCCGCATCCACGACTACGCCCTCAATACCCAGGAATGTGCATATCTCGCCACAAACGGCACGGGCGAAGTACCCCAACCGGCTCTGATGCCCTCTGATTTCAATCAGGACGGACGTGTGGATTGGCAGGACTATGCCGTCCTGGCCGGCGAATGGGTGAATTCAAAATAAATGATCTGTAAAATAAACAGTTTTCTTTGTATAATACACGTTACCCAATTGCCGGTATAGGGTACTTTATTTATAGGCAACGGCAAATGGTACTCTTTAAAAACTCTGACAGGCATACTGAACCGTGATGTCAGCAGCGAATCCACGGTTTTAATTGTGCTTTGGCACAAGATACCCTGGATACGAGAGTGCGGGCAATTACAGCACCCAGCTTTGTAAAAAGCACTTAATCTTCGGAGCAAGCTGACATCACGGCCCTTTAAGAAGCCGGACAGAAATGTCTCGGCTTCTTTTTTTGCCCGGCTTTTCCCACGTCAAATCCAGAAACGCACGGTATACTGGGAGGAAAATCTGCAGAAAGGGATATTAGCGTGGATGTAGAAATATTTGCTTTATGTGATGCTGCCACGGACTCGGCAGGCAAACTCAATATTCTGGGCGCCTTTGACAAGATCGGAGCCGCACAGCTGCCCATCGTTTACCCCCGTTCCAGTGTGGCCCTGCGCGTGCGTTTTGACCGAATAGAGCAGGGCATGCATCGTATCAAGATCAATGTGGTCAACGAAGATGGCCAGCCCATCATGCCGGCCTTTGACAATGAGATCAATGTGTCATTTCCGGGCGAGGTCCAGAGCCTCTGCGCCAACCTGGTGCTCCAGATCAATGGGCTCAAATTTGAAAAACTCGGTCAATACGCCATAGACCTGGCCATTGACGGACGCCACGAAAAATCACTCCCCGTCTATGTCTTAAAAATCGCCGGGCCAAAACCGCCTGAACAACCCGAGGGCTAAACGCCTTTGGCAGTCAGTCGGCGCGCTGAATACGGCCGACTGCCGCATGACCACAGCCCTAGGACACGCCCTTTCTGGCAGATTTGCGTCGATCGGTCTCCTTGAGCTGGCGTTTTCTGACGCGTATAAACTTGGGTGTGATTTCCACAAGCTCGTCCTCCTGGATATACTCAAGAAGGGCCTCAAGGCTCATCAGTCTCGGTGGACGCACGCGAGCTGCGTCATCCTTCCCAGAGGACCGGACATTGCTGAGCTGCTTGGCCTTGACCGGATTCACAGGAATGTCCTTGTCCTTGCAGTGCTCACCCACCACCTGACCCTCATACACCTCGTCTCCGGGCTTGACAAAGAAGATCCCACGGTCATACAGGGCATCCAGGGCATAGGGAGTCACCGCGCCGGTTTCTGTAGACACCATCACACCGGCCTGACGACCGGGGATGGCACCGCGTATGGGTTCATATCGCTGAAAACTGTGATGCAACACGGCCCGGCCCTGGGTGGCCGTCAACATGCGTGCGTTCAGGCCGAACAGGCCCCTGGATGGAATACGGAACTCCATGTGCACATAATCGCTCACACCTGCCTTGGCATCCATCTTTTCCATCTCGCTGCGCCGATTTCCCAGAAGACTCATCACAGAACTCTGGCACTCAGCCGGACAATCGACCACCAGAAGCTCAATCGGTTCCTGACGCAGGCCGTCCCTTTCTCGAAAGATCACGTTGGGTTTGCCCACACAGATTTCATAGCCTTCGCGACGCATGTTTTCCAACAGAATACCCAGATGCATCAATCCCCGGCCGGACACCACATACTCATCCCCAGTCACACCAGGCTCCACGCGCAGGGCCACATTGGTCTGCAGCTCTCTGTCCAGACGCTCCTTGATCTGCAGCGAAGTCACATACTTGCCGTCCTGCCCGGCAAACGGGCCATTGTTCGCCACAAAGGTCATGCTCATGGTGGGTTCATCAATGGCCACAATGGGCAAGGCGCTTGGCTTGTCCGGACACGCAATCGTATTGCCAATATCCACCGGATCCAACCCTGCCACCGCACAAATATCGCCTGCCTGTACTGAAAAGGCCTTTTTCTTACCCAGGCCCTCGAATTCATAGAGCTGCACAATTTTCTGAAGGGTGTGCCGTCCCTTCCGGTCAATCACAGTGACCTGCTGCGCCTGGGTGATTTGCCCGGCAAACACCTTGCCCACACCCACGCGCCCCACATAGTCAGAATACTCCAGAGAGGTCACTAGCATCTGCAATGGCTTGTCCGGGTCTGCCGTGGGTGCAGGTACATAGTTTATGATGGCCTCATAGATCGGTCGCATATTGTCGTTCGGCTCGGCCAGACTCTTGGTGGCCCAGCCATTTTTGGCAGACGCAAATACCACAGGAAAATCCAGGGCATCATCAGGGGCATCCAGGTCGGCAAACAAGTCAAAGACCTCGTTCACCACATCATCCGGTCGGGCATCAAAACGGTCTGCCTTATTGACCACCAAAATGGGCTTGAGACCGTGCTGGAGGGCCTTGGTCAAGACAAATCGAGTCTGGGGCATGGGCCCTTCAAAGGCATCCACCACCAGGATCACGCCATCGGTCATCTTGAGCACGCGCTCCACTTCCCCGCCGAAATCCGCGTGGCCCGGCGTATCCACAATATTGATCTTGTACTCGATTCCATCCTGGGCAAGATACTGAATCGCACAATTTTTGCTCAATATGGTGATGCCGCGTTCGCGTTCCAGCGGATCTGAGTCCATAATCAGGTTGTGCTGTCCCCCTGCCAGTTTGTCCAGCTCGCCGCTTCTGAACATCCCGGACTGGTACAACAATTGATCCACCAGCGTGGTCTTGCCATGGTCCACGTGTGCAATAATCGCCACATTGCGAATCGTTTCAATCAACATATCAATAAAATCCTTGTTAAATAGGAAAAGGCCGGCTTTATCACCGGCCTTGTATTTCGTCAAAACACTGGAGAGTGTCAACTTATAGCAAATTCACTCAGCCAAAGCAAGTGCCAAGATCCTCCATTCCCCCGGCTCGACCATGGCAGTACAAGACCCCGGGTCTGGCTCTCCTCCTGGAATCCTATCCCTTGACCACCTCATGGCTGCTGAGGAATGCCGGGTCAATGTCCACGCCCAGGCCCGGGCCGGTGGGGACCTTGATCTTGCCATGCACGACTTTTAGAGGCGATGTGGGACAGTCAAATTTCACCTGCGTATTCAATCCCTTGAATTCGTGATGCGCCATGGCATTGGGCAGGGCTGAGACAAAGTGCATCATGTAGAGGTAGCCGAGTCCACCGCCCGACATATGCGGTGTACATTGCTTTCCAAAGGCCTGGGCCATGCGTGCCACCTGCATGGAACGGATCATGCCGCCGAAATAATAGTTGTCCGGCTGCACAATCTGCAGGCCGTCATTGGCAATCAGCCATCTAAATCCGTGCAGGCTGTATTCCTGTTCACCACCGGCCACCGGGAGGGTCAGGCCGTCGGCAACCTGGCGGGTTTCTTCATACCAGTCAAACATGATCGGTTCTTCAAAGAAGCCATAACCGTACGCTTCCAGGAGTCTGCCCACACGAATGGCCTCGTCCACGGCATAGAAACCGTTGGCATCGGCATACAGGGCCATGTCATCCCCAAAGGTCTCACGGATCAACGGGATCATGGTTTCGGTCCTGCCCTTCGGCCCCACAGCACGCATGTCCCGGGTCATGAACATGAGACCGCCGACCTTGATCTTCAGGGCATGCGCATTGTACTCGGCCACATCCCGCTTGATCAGTGCCAGAGATTCTTCCACGGATTTTTCGCGGTACTCCGTGGCCTGGTACACGGCCACATGCGTGTGGTGAATGTCCCCGATCAACTGACCCATGGATCGGTTGGCAATGCGTCCCAGCATATCCAGAATGGCAAACTCAATCGTGGCCAGGGGGATGCCCAGGGCCAGCCCGCTCAGCCTGAAGTTGAGGTTGTAAATGTAGACCTTTTCAATGATAAGATCCAGGTCACGTGCATCCTTGCCGATGAAGAACGGCTGTAGTGTATTCACAAAAATGGGATAGAGTGAATTCATGCTGCTGTGCCCCACGGAAAGACCTTCTGCACCATCCGTGGAACGCACCCGGCAGATAAAACTGTTCCTGTCACGAAGCAGCTCAACAGACTCGATCATCACCGGTGTGGTGAAAAGCGACCTTTTCAGGACCGGCTGTTTGAGAATGTCATCGAGTCGGGCGTACGCCATTCTCCGGATTTCGGCGGCTTGGGATGGCAACGGCAATGCGGCAGCCAAACCACCGGTCAGGGCAGTGCTCAGGAATTGTCGACGATTAGCCTGCATGATCTTTTCCTCACTTTCTGAAACAGCCAGGGACGCCATCTTTAAATACCTGCGTCGCTGAGGTCGATGATTATACTGGCGCAAGCATGATGATTCAAGGAGAGAAGTGCGACGGGAGGCCTAGTCCAGTGTCAACACTAAAGATTTGGGTTCTTGCTTGCAGCCAACGCCATCTGCGGCGTCAGAAAGCCTCGCCCTACTTCATGTTGACAAAGCACTAGGTCAATCCGTATGACTATGGCGCAACGTGAATACTGCCTGCTGAACACTGAAAACCAAAACGCCCCGGATCCGGATACTCCGGGGCGTTTTAATGGGCTAAATATGTTGTTCAATGGTCTTGAGCAGGACTTCCGGCTTGACGGGTTTTTCGAGCAGGGCCTTCACGGGAAGCCAGTCACTGTCCGGTTCAAAGCCAAAGGGAAGATTCATTTCCTTGCGCACGCCGGTGATCATGACCACGGGAACCGAGTTGAGGTCTGCATCGTCGTGAAGTTCGCGGGCCACATCAAACCCTTCGGATTGGGTCGTCATCATGACATCCAGAATGATCAGGTCCGGTTTTCCGGCCTTGGCAGCGGCCACCCCGTCCTTCCCGTTGTGGGCACTGGTTACGCTATATCCCCTGGCGTCCAACAGGTTGGTGATGGCATCCACATATTCGACATCGTCATCAATGATCAGTACTTTCTTGGCCATACAGCATCTCCTGGTCCATACATTTTGAGTGTTTTAGGTTGTTGGTCGATTGTTGTTTTTGTCCGTCAAGCATTACTTCTTCTTGGCTTGACGTCTATGTTTATTGACAATATCAGACATCTTCTTGGGGGTGAGTTCGCCATGAATCGTGTCGTCGATCATGACCACGGGCGCCAGACCGCAGGCGCCGAGACAGCGTGCCGGCCGAAGCGTAAACAGGCCATCGGCCGTGGTCTGGCCCATATCAATCTTGAGCTGTTGCTTGAGTGTCTCCACGATCTGCGCCGCGCCCTTGACATAGCAGGCAGTGCCCAGGCAGATGGCAATCCGATGCTGGCCCTGGGGCGTCAGGTTAAAGTAATGGTAAAACGTGGCCACGCCCCAGATGTGGGCCGTGGGGATATTCATATCAACAGAAATGATGTTAATAATGTCTTCAGGCAGGTAGCCATACAGGGCCTGTGTCTTGTGCAATACAGCGATCAGATAGGAGTCGCTGTATGGCTTCTGCATCACCTGGTCGATGGTCTGCTTGAGTTGATCCAATTTAGGGTCGTCTTTTGTCAACATGGGCTTTTACCTGAGATCTTTATGTGCGTTTAGAAAAAGAGGTCACGCTCTCCGTCCTGTGTTTTTTGGTAATACGTCATGAAATATTCATAGACGTCAGGCAGGGTCTGTCGAATCAGCTCGATCTCCTTGGCAATGACCTTTTCACCCGCGGCCCGGGTCTCGGGCGAGGCAAAATCATCGAGCCATTCCCTGTAGGTGATCACGGCATTGAGCTTGCACAGATTGCCTTCCTTGCCGCACTTGAGCATTTCCATGATACGACTGCCCGTGCGTCCGCATCGATAGCCCGCCGTGCAAAACGAGGTAATAAACCCGGCTTCAGCCAGTTCACGAATCACCGCATCCAGGCTCCGGGTGTCACCCAGCATGAACTGCTGAGTCTGTGCGTCCTGGTTCTGTCCGACACGATCAGACCTGTCATAACTGCACAGACCGATCCGGCTGGACGCGTCCATCTGCGTGCAGCCGAGAGGCAGGATCTGACGTCGCACCTCGGCGGTTTCACGCGCCGTCAGGATCATGCCGGTATGCGGCACAGCCAGGCGAATCACGGTCACCAGTTGCCGGAACGACTCATCATCCACCTTCCAGTCGGTCTGCTTGACAAACGGCGTATTGGGCACGTCTTCCATGCGGGGGAATGAAATCGTGTGGGGCCCCACGCCAAAACGCTGTTCCAGTTCATTGGCGTGGGCGATCAGACCCATCACTTCAAAACGCCAGTCATACAGACCAAACAGGGCCCCGATACCCACGTCGTCCACGCCCGCCTCCATGGCCCGGTGCATGCTGTACAGGCGCCACAGATAGTGGCCCTTGAGGGTATGGCTGGGGTGCAGACGGGCATAGGTGGCCCGGTGGTACGTCTCCTGGAACACCTGAAACGTGCCGATGCCGACTTCCTTGAGACGCTTGAGTTCCTCGATCTGCAGCGGCGGCGCATTGACATTGCAGCGGTGAATCTGGGACCAGGTCCCGCGCCGCGTTTCGACGCGCACGTCCCCGATGGCCTTGAGCGAGTCGATCATGTACTGAACATCCATGCGGGGATGTTCGCCATACACGACAATCAACCGCTTGTGTCCGATCTTGCCGGTCAGTACTTCGGTTTCCCGGCGAACCTGATCGAGTGACAGGACGCTTCGTTCCAATTGGGTATTGGAGCATCGAAATCCGCAGTACGCACATTCGTTCACACACAGATTGCCCAGATACAGCGGTGCAAATGTGACAATGCGGTTGTCGTAGACCTGCTGCTTGACCTGCCCGGCCACGGCTTCCATACGGGCCCTCAATGCCGGGTCCGTGACATTGAGCAGGATCGCGGTTTCTTCCAGGGTCAGGGTCTGAATGGCCAGGGATTTCTGGAGTATGGCTTCCACCTGGGCGGGATCGGGATTCTTTTGAGCACGCAGGGTATGAACGATCCTGGCCTCGTTGAGAAACGACTGACCGTGGTTCAAATAGCGTGTGATCTCATCGTCCCGAATGCGTGACTTCGCCCAGGCGTTGATCTCTTTATGTGGCGTGATAGGGCTCATGGTGTCCATGATAGATTATCCATTTCTACTGGGTCAGTTTTCTTGAAACAATGCCCTGAGGGGACTTCTGTGCATAGCGTGTGTGCAGAAGTTCGTGTGATTTCTCACCCAAGGGTCGACCCAGACATTCCTTATACAATCTCTGCACCTCAGGGTTATCATGGCTTCGACGGATGGTATTACCTCGATCCATACCGTACAGCGCATCCGCCCGTTGTTGAAGGCACCCTTCATCCAGGGGGATGGAGTTGACTGTGGGATAGGGTTGTCCCCCGCCCCCCACGCAGCCGCCCGGACAGGCCATGATCTCTACAAAGTGGTAGCGATCCGGCGCTTTGCGCAGGATATCAAGAAGACGCGCGCCGTTGCCAAGGCCATGGGCCACCGCCACGTTGACTGTGATGCCGTCGATATTCAGACTGGCCTCCTTGATCCCTTTGAACCCGCGAATCGCTTCGAGTTCAATATCGATCAGGGTTTCGCCCGTGTACAATTCATACGCCGTCCTGACAGCCGCCTCCATGACGCCGCCCGTGACGCCGAAGATCGGCGCTGCACCGGAGGACAGACCCAGCGGCTTGTCAAAGGGCTCGCCCTCCAGGTGGATGAAATCAATGCCCGCGGATTTGATCATCCACGCCAGTTCGCGGGTCGTGATCACGAGATCCGTAGACCGCCTGCCGTGGAGGGTGTGCTCAGGCCTGACCGCCTCGGACTTCTTGGCCGTGCAGGGCATCACAGACACCACAAACAACCTGGCCGGATCTATGTCCGCTTTCTCGGCAAAATGCGTCTTGATCACATTGCTCATCATGCTCATGGGTGACTTGCAGGAGGACACGTGGTCCATGAAGTCAGGATGGAAGGTCTCGAGCGCATTGATCCATCCCGGGCAACAGGATGTGATCATGGGCAGCTTGCCCCTGCCCTGCAGGCGCTCCAAAAACTCACTGCCCTCTTCCATGATGGTCAGGTCCGCGGCAAACTGGGTGTCAAACACGTAGTCGAATCCGAGACGACGCAGGGCCGCCGCGGTTTGATGTTCCATGTTCTGTCCGGGCTCCAGTCCAAAGGACTCTCCAATGGCGGCGCGCACGGCCGGGGCGATGTGGACCACCTTGATCAGAGCGGGATCATTGAGGGTCTCAAAGAGTGCCTGGGTATCGTTGTGCTCGGTGAAGGCTGCCGTGGGACAGACATTGATGCACTGGCCGCACTGGCTGCACACACTCTCACCAAACGGCATGTTGTACGCGGGCATGACCACGGTATTGAACCCGCGGTTCGCATAGCCCAGGGCATGGATGCCTTGAATCTCTTCGCACATACGCACGCATCGTCCGCACAGAATGCATTTTTCAGGATCACGCACCACCGAAGGCGAGGACAGGTCCTGCTCGAAGGTCTTGCGCTCGCCCTCAAAATGCCGTTTTCGAATGCCCATGGCAAAGGCCAGACGCTGCAATTCGCAGTTGCTGTCCCGTTCACAGGTGTGGCAGTCCTGGGGGTGGTTGTCCACGAGCAGTTCCACAATGTCGCGACGTGCCCGACGAATCGCCGTGGAGTTGGTGGTGACCACCATGCCCTCGGTCACAGGGTAGGCACAGGATGCCACATAGTTTTTCATTCCCGCCACTTCCACGATACACACACGGCAGGCGCCCTCGATGGAGAGATCCGGGTGATAACACAAACGGGGTATATGGTAACCGCAGACATCCGCTGCCTGCATCAGGGTCTGCCCAGCCTGAACCTCATAGGCCTTCCCATTAATGGTAATGTTGACTGTCTCTTTCATGGTGATGATCCTAAACCTTGTCAATGGCATCATACTTGCAGGTCGCCAGACATAGACCGCATCGTACGCACTGGGTCTGGTCAATGGTGTGTTTCTGCTTGGTACGTCCGGAGATCACGTTCACCGGGCAGCCCCGCTTGCAGGCGCCGCATCCCACGCAGGCATCATTGATGGCATACGCGATCAGACTGGGACAGACCTTGGCACGACACGTGTGGTCACGAATATGCTCCTCGTATTCTTCACGGAAGTTCTTGATCGTACTGAGCACAGGATTCGGCGCAGACTGCCCCAGACCGCACAGGGACGACTTCTTGATCATGTCGCCCAGGCGTTCGAGTTTTTCTATGTCCCCTGCCTGGCCCCTGCCGTCGGAGATACGCGTGAGGATTTCAAACATGCGTTTGGTGCCTTCCCGACAGGGGGTACACTTGCCGCAGGATTCACTCTGCGTGAACTCCAGGAAAAACTTGGCAATATCCACCATACAGGAATCTTCGTCGATCACGATCATGCCCCCGGACCCCATGATGGACCCGGCCTGAGCGAGTGACTCGTAATCCACGGGGGTGTCGAGATAGTCCGCGGGCAGGCAGCCGCCTGAGGGGCCACCGGTCTGTACGGCCTTGAATGCCTTGCCATGCGGAATACCGCCACCGATGTCATAGATGATTTCACGGAGTGTGGTGCCCATGGGCACTTCAATCAGTCCCGTATTCACCACCTTGCCGGCCAGGGCAAACACCTTGGTGCCCTGGCTCTTTTCCGTGCCGATGGAGCTGAACCACTGGCCGCCGTCCACAATGACCACCGGAATATTGGCCCAGGTCTCCACGTTGTTGATCAGCGTGGGCTTACCGAACAGACCGGACACCGAAGGATACGGCGGTCTGGGACGCGGCATGCCGCGAGCCCCTTCGATGGATTGAATCAGTGCCGTCTCCTCGCCGCACACAAAGGCGCCTGCCCCGAGCCGGATCTCCAGCTCAAAACAGAAGTCCGTGCCCAGGATATGGTCCCCCAGCAGGCCGTGGTCTCGGGCCTGGGCCATGGCCCTTTCCAGACGCTCGATGGCCAGGGGGTATTCGGCCCGTATATAGACGATGCCCTGCGCTGCACCGACAGCATACCCCCCGATCATCATGCCCTCCAGTACCGTGTGGGGATCACCTTCGATGGCACTGCGGTCCATGAACGCACCGGGATCGCCCTCGTCGGCATTACAGATCACATATTTTTCGCCGCTCACCTGATCCGCAGTGATCTGCCACTTCAAACCCGTGGGAAATCCTGCGCCGCCGCGTCCCCGGAGACCGGAGGTCTTGAGTTCGTCGATCACCTGCTGCGGCGTCATGTCTGTCAGGGCCTTGGCCAGGGCCTCGTAACCCCGCAGGGCCAGATAATCATCAATATTCTCAGGGTCAATGATCCCGCAGTTTCTCAAGGCAATGCGCATCTGCTTGCCAAAAAAGTTGACATCTCCAAAGATGCGAAAGAAACGGTTGAACAGGTGATCCTCTTCGATCACAAGCCTGGCAATGGGTCGCCCCTGGATCAGGTGTTCTCGTACAATCTGGGCCACGTCGGGTTCCTCGAGTCCCCCGTACAGGGTATACCCGGGATTCACCACCATGATCGGGCCCTTGTGACACATCCCCAGACAACCCGATACATTGATCTTCACGCGATCCTTGAGGCCATGCCTTTCAAGCTGCTCATCCAGAAGGGTGCTCAAGTGTCTCATGCCTTGCTGCATGCAGGAGGTGCCTTGACACAGGGTGATCGCATAACTCGTATCCACGTTGATGACCCTTTCTAGTCAATGACCCATTCGCTGATGACCTGGCCGTTCTTGAGATGCCTGTCCACAATCTCCTGGGCCCTGGCCGGATCGATCTTACCGTAGCGCACCGGCAGCTTGCCGACTTCAACCACCTCCACCGTGGGCTCCAGATTGCACCGTCCGGCACACCCCTTCTGACTGAGAAAGACATCGGTCAGTCCGCCCCGTGTCACGGCCTCGCGAAAGACTGTCATCACCGCTTTGGACCCGGCAGCCATTTCACAGGTGGCCATACCGACATACACCCGCTTGCTGGAAAGAAAGCCCTTGCTGACGATCCGGCCCACGGCCTCAGCGCGCTTCTTTCTGATCACCTCCAATGCATTCGCCACGTCACGCTCCTGTTTCAATCTCAAATAGAAAGGAATTGCCATGGTCCCGGGCCTGTACCCAGATCTTTCCACCATGGGCTTCTATGATTTGCCGCGTAATGTAGAGACCCAGACCTGTCCCCTTTTCGCGTCGTGTTTCCTCCGTCGCCAGACGCGAAAACTTCTGGAACAGTCTGGCCTTCTGCTCATCGGGGATGGGCGTGGAATCGTTGTACACGTCAATGCGAACTGTCTTGCCCTCACAGACCGAGCTGAGTGTCACGTGCCCCTCGGGCTGACAGTATTTGATGGCATTACTGACCAGGTTGTTGGCCACGATCTGCAGGAGATCCAGATCACCCTGCACCACCAGCGTCTTGTCCATCGCACACTCGATCACCAGGGATCGACGCTCTGCCATCACGGCCAAAGAATCGAATGACACCTTGAAGACATCGTCCCAAAGCCTGACCTCGGTCTTGTTGACGCTGAGCTCGCCGCGTTCAATACGACCCAGGTTCAGAAACTTACGCACAATATTGGTCAGGTAATCCAGGTTGCGTGCCACGGAATCAATGGCCTTGCGCTGCTTGAAATTGACCATGCCCAAAAAACCGTCTCGCACTGAGTAGGTATTCATGACCGCTGAGGCCAGCATGCCTTTGAGTTCGTGGGCCACAAAGCTGATCAGATGCACGTAGCTCTGGTTGGCTTCCACCAGTTTGTCATTGGCGATCTGCAGAGACTCTTCACGTTCCTTGAGCTTGGCAGACATACCATTAAAGGCTCGGGCCAGGGTGTTGAGCTCCTCCACCTGGGTCCGCGCGTCCACTTCATACCCCAATTGTCCTTCTGACAGTCTGGCGGTGGCCTTGACAATTTCGGTCAGGGGCCTGGAGATCCCCATGGCCAGGACCATGGACAGCACGGCCGCCAGGAGCGCACATCCAGCCACGATGGTCAGAAACATGATCAGGATATTGCCGGCCATATCATTGTAGGGTTGTTCCAAAATCCCCACATACAGGATACCCACGATATTACCTTGAATATTTTCGAGGGGTTCATAGGCCGTTTTATACCAGTCCGTGACCACAAAGGCCCGGTCATGCCAGGTCCGGCCCTGCTCCACCACAGCCGTATACACCTCATCGGACACACGCGTGCCCACGGCCCGTTTGCCCTGTTCATCCAGCACATTGGTGGCCACGCGCACATCATCCTGAAACAGGGTGACCGTCCCCATGGGTGTCCCCTTGTAAAGGTCGCCGCCAAACACAAGGGATTTGATCCGATCCACAAATTCAAAATCCAGGTTGATCACACGTCCGCCAAACAGAACCTTCAAAACCTGGCCCTGGTCAGACAGCACAGGTATGGCGTATTCCTTGACCAGTACCTGCTTGAGTTCAGTCTTGTCTGTGGGCCGGGCCATCGGTGTGGGTTTGACCTTGATATGACGCGCCTCTGCCAGGGCAGAATCATATGTTTCCAACTCGCTCAGCGCCATCAAGCGGGTGCCGCCAACCCCCTGCTTGCGCCTATAAGCGGCCAGTACAATCTCATTGGTGCACAGGGTCAACTGGCTGACAGGCACGACCTCAGCATAGTCGAGGTTGGCTTTGCTGATGAATTGGCTGCTGATCTCAGTACTGAGAACCCACTCCAAAGATTCCCCAATACGCCGTATTTCCTCGTCATAGAACTTGCGGGCCGTCTGCAGCTTCTTGACGACCTCGGCCTCAGCCTGATCAATAATGTCCCGCTTGATCACGAAGTATCCCAAAAAAGCGATCATGGTCGCAACAGACACCACCACCAAGCCAAATGAAATCAAGATACGTGATTTTAACGACTTCGGCGTCATTGTTGAGACTCTTGGGTTTTTTCCGAGGCATTTACAAAGTAAATGATGTTTTCCAGCTCAGTGACCAGGTTGATATTGTTGACCACGCACCCCTCAGGTCCCTTCACACAAATCGGCGCAAAATTTAGCACGCCACGAATCCCGGCCGGGATCATCAGCTCCAACACCTGTTGCGCAGCGAAATCAGGCACAGTAATGATACCAAATTCGATCTCATGCCTTCGAATGACCTCACTGAGTTCCTCAAGTGGACAAATCGGTACGGGGCCCTCTTTATCCCATTTATTAGCATCAATATCAAAGCCCGCAACAATTTTAATGCCGCTTCGCTCAAATCCTGCGTATTGAACCAAGGCCTTACCTAAATTCCCCATACCTACCAATATAAACTTCTGAATCTTGTCCTTGCCGAGGATCTTGTTAAGCTGTTCAATCAACTCATCTACTTTGTATCCGCCCCGGCGATTTCCGGTAATACCAAAAATGGAAAAATCCTTTCGCACCTGTGTCGCAGTCACGCCGGCAGCATCTGCCAGGTTCTCAGAGAATACCCTCACAAAGTTCAAGGTTCTCAGTCTTAACAGGGCATTTTTGTACCGCGAAAGACGTATTACACAGCTTCTATTAGTCATATCAAGACCTTCCAAACAGTTACGAAAACACATCCCTTATATTTTGTAAGGAGATTTAAGACGTCCTTCTTATCACAGCTACACATATACCTGACAAATATACCAACACAACACGGCAACGCCAAGGTTTTTTGTGATTTTTTTCACATTTAATGCACCCCTGTTTCTTCTTACACACGGCACAACTGACTCATTACTCACTTACACGGGCAACTCATCCCCTTTTTCAATCGCCCTTACCCATGAAATTGACACTCTTTTGTTATTCACCGACAAGGCCTGAGAGGTTCTTTCTGCCAAAAAGCGACCGATAACACGATCAGCAAAACAGCCTCTTTCCCCTATCTTCACAAGCCGCAAATCCTTATTATTTAACCATTTAGGAAATTGGCATTTTCCAGGCATATAGGTCAATTTTTAGTGGTCGCTTTTCCGCCTGACAGCTATGATACGCTCGTATTTTAGAATTTTCCTGAGGCGCAAACTTTTTTTGTTGCGCAGAGGGTCCAGTCCAGGTCAATACGTGTAGATGAGAATACAGGAGATGCAGCTCATTGCAGAATAGTGTGGAAAAACTGCTGGCATTGCTTGAGAAGCAAGGCCCTGGCTTACATGCTCTTCTGACGAGGCTGACTCTCCGGGAAGATGTGGCAGAGGACCTGATGCAGGAACTTTTTATAAAATTGGCTGGTTCAAAACGCCTGAACCAGGTTGACAACCTGGGCGCCTATGTGCGTACCACAGCCATCAACCTGGCTTTCGACTGGCGTCGCAGGGAATCCCGCCTCAGTACCTGCTCTGACGAATATGTGGATGCCGTATCAGAAGAAAAGGCAGCCCTGACCCGTCTGATCGATAATGAGCAGCTCCAAATCGTGCTGGAGGCCGCCGAACAACTGAATGATCTGCAGCGTCAGGTGTTTGTGATGCGACATATTGAGCAGTACTCATTTGAACAGGTGGCTCAAAGTCTGGGGAAAACCCCGCACCATGTCAGAGCCCTGGCATCCAGGGCCCTGTCACGGGTTCGTGACATCTGCTCGAAAATCCAGGTTCGCACCACATCTGAGGGGGAAAACTAATATGTCACAGATCCAGGACAGAGAACTCCTGCGACGTCTGGAGATGATCTCACGGATCAAGCCCAGCAAGGAATCCACGGCAAGAGCCATGGATCGGGCCAGAGAGGCCCTGCTTGAAGCGGCTCAGGCCCCAGTGACAGAACCGGAACTCCCCTCAAAGACACGTTATATCTACTGGCGTCCGCTGACCCAGGCAGCCATCGCAGCCGTGGTCATCGCTGCGATCTCAGTCGGCATTGTGGTCTGGAAACAGACCGTGAACAGACCTTTGGGACCAGAGCTGGCGCAAACGCCCGACGGCATGCAGTTCAACCCAAACCTGGCCAACACAGATCGTCTTAAATCAGAAGCGATTCAAATCCGAAAACTTGCCGCACTGGCCGACGTTCAAGGCCTGCTGAACATGCTTGAAACGGCCGTGCCGGCCAATCAACAGATTATTGCCAGTCACCTGGCCAAACTGGCCGGTCTGGAAGCAGTGCCGACTCTGTCGCGACTGGCCGTCAGATGGACTGGTCCGCCTGTGGCCAATCCGTTTACCCTGGCCATCACCCAGATTCAAGCTCGCTTAACCACCATGGCCAGGACTCAGACGCCGCTTGAACCGGGGACACCCGGGACCGCGGTTGTCCCGGTGGCCACAGCCTTGGCTGGCCCCAGCCTGCTGACGGGTCAGGTCACGGATGCGGCCACAGGCAATCCGATTGCCGGCGCAGTGGTCTCCGTCTCAGGCTCAGGCCAATTTGAGACCCAGACCAACCGCCAGGGCCTGTACGGCTTCAGCGAACTCGATCCCAAGGGCTATTACCGTATGAAGGTCACGGCGCAGGGATATCTCGGACTCACAAGCCTTAAGGATATGCCGCTGGTTTCTTTGAGCGACACGTCAAATGGCACAAAACCCTTGACCCGGGACATACAGCTTGAAAAGGGCTGTCTGGTCAAGGTTCATGTGAAGGATCAGAACGGTCAGCCAGTCAAGGATGTCTTGTTGACCGCAAGCTGGTTGGGATTGGATCACGATAATATCGTGGGCCAGCAGGTAGCAACGGACACGGATGGGCAATCATTAGTTGGCGCCTTGGAAGCATCGGAAATCGGGTATTTGGTCACAGCCATGCATCCCGATTTCGTACCCCAACATGCTTCTATTGAGTGCTCCAATCCCCTTGTTGACCAATCTCTGACCATCACGCTGACGCGGGGTCAGACAGTGCCTGCCTTTGCAGAGTACATCGACCATGTCCCTGCCCGAGGCGTGCTGATCCTGGCCCGTCCCGAGTGGTGGCACAGCACCACGGAACCCCCCAGCCAGGTGGTTCAGTCGGATGGGGCCTTCACACTGACCTCCATTGAGCCTCAAACCTATCGACTCTTTGCACGCTTTGCCCAAGAAGATGGCTCATCCTACGAACTTGAAGTGGCCCAGAGGGAATTGCCCCTGGCGGAAGGCGACATACTTCACCTGACACTCCCGCAAACGTCTCCTCCTCTCATGGAAGGCATTGAAGGAACGATTCAATGGGTGAACAACGTCAGGCCGGACAGCCTGGATATCCTGGCCTACACGGCCACACGTCCCGAGGATCCACCTGTCACCACCCAGTACAGCCAAACGACGCTTGCCGGCAACGTGGATTCATTCAGAATCACAAATCTGGCGCCTGGTGCCTACAACCTGTTCTTCCAGGGCGCGAATATCAGGTCTGCACTGCTCGAGAACATCCCCACGTCGGAAGCCCCCCTGGTCGTGACCCTGGAATATGTGCCCACCCCCACCCTCAAGATCTCTGTGCTTCGGGCCGACTCAGGTGCCCCCATTCAGAATTACACGCTGGCGCTGCGTAAACAACTGGGCCTGCCGAACCTGCTGATGTACACCGACAAGCGTTTGTACCGAATGACGGACAATACAACCGGGCAATTTGACATTGAACTGCCGGGCATTGGCACGTATCAGGCCCTGATTCAGAGCCCCGGTTACATCACGCAAACCAAGATGCTCGACATCACTGGCGATGACGACCACCCGCTGGTTGTGGCCATGAGACAAGGCGGCAATATCATGGGACGCGTGATGGATGTGACTGGCCAGGGCATTACAGGGGCATCGGTCGTGGCCGTGTCACAAAACTCTGAGACCGGTCCCATCAAAGCCATCACAAAAGACGGACATTTTACCTTGCAGACCATACCGGAAGGCCTGGCGACACTGCAGATTTCCCACCCGGATCACGGTTCACTCTCGCTGGAGGATCTAGACGTGGTCGAGGGGATTACCCTGGACCTGTCGATGATCACGCTCTACCTGGGCGCCACGATCCAGGGCTATGTCCTGGACAATGCAGGCCTGCCGGTGCCCAGGGCCACACTGTATGTGGAAAACGGCTCCGAAGAAACAGGCGCAATCGGACGTCGCCTGGCCACGGTGATCACTGACGATACAGGATTCTATCGGGTGTCCGGCCTGCCCTCTGACCTGTGCTACGTGACTCGTCGCAATCCTTCGACACACACCGGTGTGGTGCGTCGCAGTCTGATCGGCGCCAAGGAAACCACCTACGACCTGGACTTCGGCGTGGGGCCTCAGGTCACAGGCCTCCTCACTGATGACGCAGGCGATGCGCTGGCCAACACACGTCTGCTCCTGAGCCATCCAGCCAATCCGGCCTCCCGGCTCTTCCAGAGTTACGCTCAAACAGATACCAACGGCCAGTTCACCTTTGCCGGCATCCCGGCAGGTCATTACGGCATCTACCGTCAACTGTCCGGGACTACCACCTGGACGCAGGTCACCACCTTCACCATGTCACACAGTGACCTGAACCTCGGCCTGGTGCCGCCCAGGACAGCCGACCTCCGGGTCAGCCTGATCTCGGGATCGAAACTGGTCACCTCGGGCTGGCGCATCCTGCTTCAACAGGGCCACACCCTGTGGTCGCCCTTCCTGAAACAGGCGGATCTACCGGAACCAGGCGACAGCCGTTATCTGCTGAGTCATGTGCTGCCAGGTGAGTACTGTGTGGTCGCACAAAAGTATGACAGTTCGCTGTGGATTCGCATGCCCATGACGCTGCTGCCGAACAGCCCTGACCAGGATCTCGTCATGGATCTGCCCGATGGCCACATTACCCTGTCAGGCACCACCAATAACTCGGACAGTGATGACCTGATCCTGTTCAATCTGGACAAGACCCTGGTCATGCCGATTCGCAATGAGGATGGACGATACACGCTCAACCATGTCCCGGCAGGTGAATACCTCATCAGCAATACATTCCTGGCAGACATGGCCCCCCTCGAGGCCTTGACACTCACACCGGACACCCAGGCCCTTCAGATGCCCATCGACACCCGGCAATGGGTCAGCACGGGCCAGGGCCTGATCAGTGTCCAGGTCGCGGGTCAGGACGGCCTGCCTCTGATGTCTGCTGACGCCCGTCTCTCGAATGGGGCCGGCGCACTCACCCCGCTACTTCGTACGGACTCGGAATTGATCTTCATTGCCCCCATCGGGACCTACACACTGACGGTGTCCCATGAAGGGTTTGAGCCACAAACCAAAGAAGTCACCATAGAATCTAATCCTTATATTGCCTTGTATCCGGAGAGGTCTGTGATCCCCATTCGGTTAAATACAAAATAAAACCCATTAGAAATGCCTTGATGCTACGACTCCGAACGCGCGAAAAAAAATCAAGGCGACCCCATTGACCTGCAGGTTGGCCCCCATTACCAGCCTGCAGGTTTTTTTCTGCGTGGTCATCTAATTCCTGCGGTGTACCAGGCAGCTTCCGTTCTATTTCAAATGCTTTGTCATATACTGAAAAAACACATCCCAGTCCGACGGCAGGTATCCGTGCCCGCCGGCATGCATGAAATATCCCAGCGTATTGAGGATCGGGGCGCCGGCCCGGGGCATGTCTTTCGTGTTGAGCGAAGTTTGTCCCAGCAGGATCGTACCGATGCCTGTGATGATGGGCACGAACGTACTGAGTGTGAGCCGGAGGGCCGGATTCTGCAGGGCCGCATACAGGGCCGAAAAGCTGCCGATCGTCAGCACGGAGATGATGAGTCCGTGCAGGAAAAGGAGTTTCAAACATTTCATGAGGACCGGCTTGACATTCCCCACGCTTCAAACTAATATACTTATAATTCATAGGTTTTTACTAGGGTATATTTATGATTCTACAGAATACACCAGGATGGGCTGCCAAGTCAGTTGGCATCAGTGATATCGGGGTATATATCGCAGATCGCGGACTCCCTGTCGATGATTTGATAGAGGGTCGCAGCCAGGGCGATATGACGCTGCAGCAGCGACTGCACAAGGCCAACCAGATCTCCGGGCAGCAGTTTGTCCGCTTTCCACAGCCCTGGGAAGACTCTGTCACCATGGCGGCCGAGGCCGCACGCCTCGTACTGAAAAGAAATGAAGACAGGGCACAGGGCCCGATCCGCCTGCTCTCAGTCGGGACGGAGACGTCTGTGGACCATGCCAAACCCGTGGCCGCGTATGTCCAGGGCCTGCTCAAGGCCGGAGGCATGGACCTGGGCACGTCGCTGTCCACCCTGCAACTGCAGCACGCCTGTGCAGGGAGCACCATGGGATTACTCCACTGTGCCGGAACCCTGCGTGTGGGGGGCCGCCCGGGAGAGCGGGCACTGGTCCTCAGTACCGATATTTCGCGTTATGCCACGGCCTCCAGCGCGGAATTGACACAGGGCGCAGGCGCAGTCTCTGTCCTGGTAGAACACAACCCGAGACTGTTGGACATTGATCTGGCCTCAGTCGGCCAGTACAGCACAGACGCGGATGACTTCTTTCGTCCCCTGGGACAGTCCGCAGCCCAGGTCAGGGGAGGCCACTCCATCAAGTGCTACCGCAAGGCCTTTGCCGCGGCGTTCCAGGACCACTGTGACCGACGGCATGAAAATGAGAAAGACGTGATCCGGAACACTGATTTTTTTGTCCTGCACACGCCGTTTCGAAACATGCCCGAGATGGCCTTTGAATGGTTCCTGCATCAGCACGGCCTGGGCGGCAACGGGGACGGCCTGTTTACCAGAAACGAAGGATTTTGTCTCAGGGCGGCCACCGACGAAGTGGCCTTTTCCGGGAATCTCTACAACGGGTCCCTCTACTTTGTACTGGCCCACCTGCTCCAGAACCTCTTTCACAAACTCGGCCATGCCATGGTGGGAAAACGGATCATACTCGGGTCGTACGGCTCCGGCGCCACCATGATTGTCCTGAGTGCTACCATTGCCCCGAATGCCGTGGATGTGGTCAGCCAGTGGGCCCTGCCCAACCAGGCCTCAGCCATCACCCGGGAAAACTACGAGACCTTCCAGCAGTGGGCCGACACCTACGACAAGGATCGATGCCAGGGCAAACCGGCGTCCTCAAACCAGTTCTACCTGAAGGAGATCCGCAGCGACGGATACCGTCTCTATGACGTCAGTTAATCACATACAACAGCGAAAGAGCCGTCACCTGGACGTGTGTCTTGACGCGTCGGCCTCTATCGAATCCACAGACACCTGGTTTCAGGACATACGCCTCGTGCATCATCCTCTCCCGGAACTCGATTGGGCCGAACTGGATACGAGCACGGACTTCCTGGGACATCACCTGGCTCTGCCCTTTTTCATCTCCTGCATGACAGGCGGTTCCGAGGCCGGGGCCCGGGTGAATCGCCACCTCGTGCAGGCTGCTCAGCAAACCGGCATCCCGGTGGGACTGGGCTCCATGCGTGTGCTGCTTCGGCATCCGGATCTCTTCGACCAGTTTCATGTCAAACCGCTCGCCCCGGATGTGCCTGTGTGGGCCAACCTCAGTGCCGCCCAACTGCAGCACCTGGCCACCGACGATCTCATCGAGTGGCTCAAACGCCTGGAAGTGCAGGCCCTGGTGCTGCACTGCAATGTCGGGCAGGAACAGTTTCAACCCCATGGCGACCGCTGTTTTGCGGGGATGACACATTCCATCCGGCAATTCTGCGAGCGGTCTCCCATTCCCGTCCTCGTCAAGGAAACCGGGTTCGGTCTGCGCGCTCAGGATATCCAGCCCCTGGCCCGGGCAGGCGTTGCCGCGGTGGACATCGCCGGGGCCGGCGGCACCAACTGGATCCTCGTGGAGTCACAATGTCACGACCACCCCCACCCCGACGCGGCATTGGATTTCTCCGACTGGGGCAATCCCACCCCCATTGTGCTGGCGGCCATGGACGAGAGTGACCTGCCCGTACTGGCCTCGGGCGGTGTACGAAACGGCGTGGACATTGCCAAGTCACTGGCCCTCGGCGCATCCCTGGCAGGTCTGGCCCTGCCCTTTATCCGGGCAGAAGCGCAAGGCGGACTGGACGGCGTACTCGAACAGATCGAGACATTGACTCTCACCCTGAAAACAGCCATGCTCCTGACCGGATCGAGGACCGTGGCAGACCTTGGCACTTCCGGACTCATTCTCTCAGAGAGTTTTGTCTCTCAGGTTCACCAACACAAACAGCCCCAGCAGTGGCGGACCCTCGTTCGGAGCCGTCCATGAAATTTAGGAAATTAACCATCCAGGCACGTCGGCAGCAACTGACCGAACGTCACGGCCCCATAGACTGGCTGCCCCCTGAACCGGCAAACGGTGATTATCTCGCCATGGTGGAGGCACAGATTGAAAACGGGATCGGTATCATGGGACTGGCCCTGGGCCTGGCCACCGGCTTCGTGATCGACGGCACGCCCTACGACCTGCCCCTGGCCACGGAAGAACCCTCGGTGATTGCCGCAGCCTCGTTCGCCGCCACGGTTGCGGCACGGAGCGGCGGGTTTGTCACCACAGCCACAGACCCGCTCATGGCGTTTCAGGTCGTGTTTGAAGATCCTGAGCACACACTGGTCAATCAGTTTAACGCGAGTCTCGATACCATCAAAAGCCTCTTGACTGATCCCCTCACGGCCATGACGCGACGCGGCGGGGGACTCCGTGACATCATCGTGACACCCATTCCCGAACTGCCCGCTGTCAAGATCCAGGTGACCGTGGATGTGCGTGACGCCCAGGGTGCCAATCTGCTCAACACCTGTGCCGAACGTGTAGGCGACTATCTGGCCGGTGAAGTCGGGCAACGTCCCCTGATGTGTATTGTGTGCAATGCCGCAGCGAAAAGGCGCGCCACAGCCGCCTGTCACCTGACCTGCGCCCAGGTGGGCCAACTCTGCAAGGGACAGGATCCCGCTGAAAGTACGCGGCGCGTGGTCCAGGCCGGACGTCTTGCCCAGGTGGATCGCGACCGTGCAGTGACACACAATAAGGGGATCATGAACGGCATCACCGCCCTGGCCCTGGCCACGGGCAATGACACCCGAGCCCTGGAGGCGGCCGTCCATGCCTGGGCGTCACGCGACGGTCTCTATCAAGGCCTGTCTCACTATGAGACCACCCCGGAAGGATTGCACGCCCGCCTGGAGCTCCCCCTGCCCCTGGCCACCGTGGGCGGATGCACGCAGCATCACCCCACCAGCCGCTTTGCCTTGAGCCTGCTGGGCCACCCGAACAGCGTCACCCTGATGAGGATCGCAGCGGCCCTGGGGCTGGCCCAGAACATCGCCGCCCTCTGTGCCCTGGTGAGTACCGGCATCCAGCAGGGGCACATGCCACGCCATGCCAGAAAGGAGAGATCCCATGATGCCACAGTCTGAGTCACACCCGATCACCTCGGCCACGGCCTGCGCAGGCCCGAGTCTGGCCCTGACCAAATACTGGGGCAAGGCGAAACACGGCATCAACAAACCGGCCACGCCGAGCCTGGGGCTCACCCTGACGCCGCTGCAGTCTCACGCCACCGTGTCACTCGCCGCAGACGGGCACGAGGTCACTGTCAATGGCGTTGTTCAGCCCCTGGATCGCTTTGCACCGTTCCTCAAGGCAGCCGCCAAACTCTTTGACAGGCCCGTGTATTTCAAGGCCCTCTGCACCAACAGCTTCCCCACCAGTGCGGGTCTGGCCAGTTCCTCGTCAGGATTTGCCGCCCTGGCTCTGGCCATGTCGCAACTGGCTGGACGAGATCTCTCGCACACGAACCTCTCGGTCCTGGCACGCATCGGCTCCGGGTCAGCCGCCCGAGCGGTCTGGGGCGGTTTTGTGGAATGGCCCGCAGGCGCAGCCCATGCCCGCCCTCTCTACGATGAGTCCTACTGGCCTGAGCTCCGTGTCATCGTGTGTCTGGTCCACCCCGGATGCAAAGCCGTGTCGTCGCGAAACGCCATGACCCAGGCGCGTGACACCTCCCCCTACTACGACGCATGGGTCAAAGAATCGGCCTGCATGCACCACGGCGCCTTGACAGCCCTGGCCTCGCAAGACCTGGAGCAGCTCGGTGACATTGCCCGGCACAGCTACCTTCGCATGTTCGGCACGATGCTGGCCATGTCCCCCCCTCTGGTCTATTGGGTGCCGGCCAGTGTCCAGCTCATCCACCTGGCCCAGGGACTTCGAAAACAGGGCATTGGCGTCTGGGAGACCATGGATGCCGGCCCTCAAGTCAAACTCCTCTGCGCGGCGCAAGATGTGGACGCGATCCTTTGCCGCCTGAATGAGGCCCTGCCCGAACTCACCCCCCTTGTCGCCCAAGTCGGAGCCGGACCATGTCTGATCCCGTCTACCACAGTGTGACCGTGCCGGGCAATTGCCTCCTGGCCGGTGAATACGCCGTGCTCGAAGAAGGCGGCCTGGGCCTGGCCTGGGCATTGGAGCCGCGTGTCCAGGTCACCTGGCAGCCCGGTGACACCCTGGCCATTCAGGCCCGCTTTGAAGACCGAGCCGTCCTCTGGACGCCCAGGGGTCCGGAGAAGGTCCCCCTGCTGGATCACCTCTGGGACCTCATGTCACACGGTCAGGAACCTCAGCCTTTGCCTCTCCGGTTCACACTCACGCTGGACAGCACGGCCCTCGCCCGGCCGGACGGACGCAAGTCCGGCCTCGGCTCCAGTGCCGCCGCCGCAGTGGGGGCGACTGCTGCCCTGAGGTATCTTCAGACAGGCATTCAACCCAGCCCGGAGGATATCTTTCAGACGGCGCTTGCCGCCCACAGACGCGCCCAACAGGGACGAGGCAGCGGCTATGATGTGGCCTGTTCCACCTATGGCGGTATGGGCCTCTTCACGGGCGGGATACGCCCCGCCTGGATGCCGCTGTCACCCAGTCACAGTCCGGCATTCAGGCTGATCACAGCACCGAGGCCCGTGTCCACGAGCCAGGCCATCACGCGATGGGCCCAATGGAAACGCATCTATCCGGACGACTGGGCCCGTACCCTGTATGCGTCGCAACAGATCGTATCGGCGATGGCCCACTCGCAGGATCGCCAGGCCTTTGAAACCGCCCTGGCCAGGGCCGCAAGCCTGGGACACCAACTGGGTCGTGACATTGGTGTGTGGGATTCGGCCAATCATCGGGTCATGGCAGCCCACCAAAGCGCAGGGGCATGCAAGGCCCTCGGTGCAGGCAATGAACTTTTCGCCCAGTGCTGTGAGGCCGGTGATCCCCAGCGGGCCCTGCTGGCGTCGAAGGGACTGATATGGTGCTGAACGGTCAGGCCCATGGCAAGCTCCTGTTGTTCGGCGAACACGCCGTGGTCCATGGCTTCCCTGCGCTGGGACTGACCTTGCCTCTGCGAACGCAGGTGTGCCTGTCACCTGACAGTGACATTCCTTTGAACGGGCCTGATCACGCATCGCTCGTCGCACGTCTGGTACCCTATATGGGGCCGGGCGCCCTGCACCTGTGGCGATCACAGACATGGCACGTGCGTGTGGACTCCAATGTCCCCATGGGCTGTGGCCTGGGTTCCTCTGCCGCCCTGACCGGCGCGCTGGCACGGGCAGTGGCCCACGGCATGACCGAGAAGCGGCCTGAATCGATCCGGCGCATGGCCCACCAGGCAGAGCGTCATTTCCACGGCCGGCCCTCCGGTGTGGATACGGCACTGGCCCTGGGCGAGGGGCTCGTGACCTTTCATCGCATCGATGCCGCCGTCCTGAAAACAGAGCCCTGCACCATCGGCCCCTTTGCCATGGTGGTGGGTACCCTGCCCAGAACGCACAGTACGCGAGACATGGTGAACCACATCCAAGACCAACTGGCGTCGAACCGGGACACCACGCTGGCCAGACTCTCACGCCTGGGCTCTCTGGCGGTACTGCCTGATGTCACAGAGTCTGCCTGGACCCTGCTCGGAGACCGGGCCAATGAAGCCCATACCCTGCTTCGGTCCTTGGGTGTGTCAACCCCGGCACTGGACCGGGCCCTGTCCATCGGCCGGGCCGCCGGCGCCTGCGGCGGCAAGCTCAGTGGCGCAGGGGGGGGCGGCGCGTTTGTCCTGTTCTGCAAGGATGTGACATGCGCCCGCCAGGTCGAACTGGCGGTGACTCAGAGCAGTGAATGTCACACACACACCTACCAATGGGACGGCCAGGGCCTGGTCACAACAGGAGATAAGACCTCATGATCAAACATCGAATCAGTGTATGCCTCTTGCTATCTCTGGGTGTCCTGCTCATGGCCGCCGCGCTGCTCAAGGCCCATGAACTGCTGACACTGCCCACAGCCAACAAAGACCTGTGGTCCTACCGGCCCTTCCTGATCCTTCAGGTTGAATGTGAGCTGGCCCTCGGTCTCTGGCTTCTGTCCGGGCTCTGGAAACGAGCGGCCTGGTGGATCGCGCTGCTGTGCTTTGGCCTGTTCAGCGGAATCACCCTAACCAAGGCCCTGACCGGGGCCGCGTCCTGCGGCTGCTTTGGCAGGATTCAGGTGAATCCCTGGATCACCCTGCTGGCCATCGATGTCCCTGCTGTACTGCTGCTCCTGCTGTTTCGCATTAAGAAGCGAACGGTCTCTCATCTGCCGTTTCCCGGCTGCCAGCGCGGCTACATGTTTTCCATGGGCCTGCTGTGGGTCACCCTGTTGGGTGTCACCACCGTTGGATTAATCACACACGTCCCCCAAAAAGTGACAGCCGCATTCGAAGTCCTGGAACCGCAGACCTGGACGGGCCGGACGCTCCCGATCCTGCCTCATGTGGATATCGCCGACAGACTCGAACAGGGCAACTGGCTGATCATGCTGTTTCACCACGACTGCCCGGACTGTGCAAAGGCCCTGCCTGAATTTCAACAGATGGCTGACAGTTTTGCAGGCAATGAAGACACCCTGCAATTGGCCCTTGTCGAGGTTCCTCCCCTGGGGTATGATACGCACGACACTGCCGAATCCAACCGTCTCCTGGGGCGTATGGATGAGACAAAAAAATGGCTTGTGGTCACACCGGCGGTCCTGCTGCTGACTGACGGCAGGGTCCGTCTGGCCTGGGAGCCAGGCACCCTGCCCACGTTTGAGTTGGTGCTGGAGCAGATCGCTGAGATGAGTCAATGAGATGGCACTGTCAAAAGGGATCAGGCCTGAGAACCCGGGTGACGTCAACACCCTGGAGGACCTGATCCGCACGAGAGAGGGCGTGTCCGCCCGGACCAAACGCACGGGTGGCATGTCACGTGGGACAATGAGAGACACGATATGCTGACCCTTGCCAGTCAGACCAACCAGCGTTGGAACGCCCTGACTCAAGACGCAGGCAGGCAGGATGCCAAACCGTAAATACCTGCCTCGAACTGCTCTGAGACCCTTGAAAGGAAATTCTAGGCCATGCTTCAGCGAGTCACAACCACTTACCTCGAAATGACCGATCCAGAGGCACTCCAACCGGCCCGTGTGCGCAACACGCCCCTTGACCTGATGCAGGCAAAACTCCCCTGCCCGGAACTCAACCGATTCCTGTATACAGCGATCGGTGCAGACTGGAACTGGTACAATCGTCTGTCCTGGGACTACGCACGATGGCTTGCCTATCTTGACCGCCCAGAACTCGAAACCTGGGTGGCCTACGTGTCCGGTACACCGGCAGGCTATTTTGAACTCGAATACCAGGCGTCAGACAATGTAGAGATTGTCCATTTTGGCCTGATGCCGGCCTTCATCGGTCAAGGGCTCGGCAGCCCCCTGCTCACACACACTATCGAACGAGCCTGGGCCATGGGCGCCAGGCGGGTCTGGGTTCACACATGTGACCTCGATCATCCCCATGCCCTGGCCAACTACCAGGCCAGGGGATTTCAGATCTATCGAACAGAAGACAACATGGAGACACTGCCGGACCGCCCGCTCGAACCCTGGCCAGGCGCCCGACACACATAGGCAGGCCACATGTGCAGACGCACGGTGTCTGGGAATTGATCGAACTGGACTGTGAAGGCGTCGCCTTTTTCCGCCGCACATCCCAGGTCCCCGTGACATGACAAGACAGACTTGTGGGCCACGCGCTGAACAGTCCAAAAAAAGAGGCCCACAGCTCAGGATGTCGGGAAGCTCATCCCTGCAAATCCTGAACCGTGAACCTCGTTTGTGGCTTGCTCACAGAAATTACTTGGTGTAGGCACTGTCCGGAAGCGGTGTGGCCTGGCCCTCTGCCAGACCAATGGCCCACAGGATGCCGTTGAGGATGTGCGTCTGGTAGGCCTTGCTGACATGCTCCGGATTGGCCCGTCTGATGTTCTCAGGCGTCTTGTCGTCCCACACGTCTTCGCGGTGGCCCAGTGACGTGTAGAACACGCGGCCCTTGCCGTACAGCTTGCACCAGGTCACAGGAAAATGCCCGCTCTGCTGCTTGTTGTTGGGGTGCTTGTCCAGACTCAGCAGGTCACGAAGTTTGTAGCGGTCGTAATTCTTGAACAGATAGACCTCTTCCTGATTGATGACCCAGGACTGTTTCAGATGTTTGGTGGCTGCATGATCAGGGTCCATGACCAGACACTCGATCCCGACCTGGGCCCCGTGCGTCTGGAACTCGCCGCCGCACATGTCGATATACGGATCGATCATGCCGTCGCCGTGGAAGGTATCGCTCGCTGAGTGCATGCCAACGAAGGCCTTGCCATTGCGCACTTCCCTGAGGAAGGCGGCCTTGTCCGGCAGGGGCAGGATGCCCGTGGTGTTGGCAAAGATAAACCCGTCATACTGAGCCAGCTTTTCGGCCGTCATCTTGGTGGCCATATCCTCGTCAGTGCGCACATAATCCACAGTGAAAGCCTTGCTTTTCTGGGCCAATTCACCCAGCACCTTCTCAGCCGTGGGAATCGAGCTGTGCCGGAATCCCTTGGTCACGGTCACCACCAGCAGCTTCTTGGGCGTCTCCGCCGCCATGACCGATCCAACCAATCCGATCAAAAACACGCCTGCGAACAGCACTCGTTTACAAACCTTCATAATTCACACCTCACAATAAAACGTTATTTTTAGCATACCTTTACAGTTAAAGCGATGTTCAGCATTCGACCTGACTTGTGTCAATTCACAGAGGTCCAAGGTTGTCCACTCATGTCGATCAATTATAGGCGGGCCTCAGTGTGTTCACAATGATTATCTGGCCTGGAATCCCCACGCATCAGGACGTCAAATTCGCTGCAACCGTGAGCCCGGGTCGTCTAGTTGACAGACTTCAACGACAGAACGAAACCGCCAAGCGGCGTGATTGACCGGCCCCATTTGTCAGGCTCAGTGAGGCGTTCCGCGGAGAACTGCATCAGGGGGTCCCGCCCTTCTGTAATAGCAATGCCTTCGGCCAGCGGGCCAAAGCGCGTCAAGTCCAGGGACACGGGCTGTGGGGTCGTGGTGCCGTTGAGCCCTGCAATGAACCAGTGACCTCCCGTACGTCTTGCCATCACGACCAGGCGTCCCGGATCTCCGATCAGACAGACCGTCTCATCCCACGCGGCCGGTGCCTCTCTCAGGACCTGCTTGACTTCGTCCGGAAAATTTCGAAACCTCTCTGTTGAATCCGCATAGTGAATAATTCCGGAGGTAAAGGCCAGGGCAGTGGCCAGTTCATGGACACTGGTGGTCTTTCGGGGATACTTTCTCATGGTAATCGCCACGGGCGTGTAGTCCATGGGGGCCATGACATTGCGCGTAAAGGGCAGGATGGTGTTCTGAGCCGCGGCCCTTTCAGGATAACGGCTTTCGTAAAAATAGGATTCAGTGCCCAGCACCGCTTCTGCAGTGAGCAGATTGGGCCAGGTTCGATGCCAGCCCCGGGGGAGGGTACAGCCGTGGAAATTGACCACCAGTTTTCGTGCGGCAGCCTCCTTCAGCGTGGCCATCATGGCCGCCATGGTCTCCTGGCGGTCCGAACACCAGAAGTCTATCTTGACACCGCGTGCGCCCTGGCCGGCAATCTCATCCAGTTTTCGTTTGCGTCTGCCCGGATCAAAAAAATCTTCGGCACCCGTCCATGCCAGCGCCTTGACCGACTGCTTTTCAGCATGACTGCTGATCACCTTGAGGTCAGTCTTCCACCACCCTGCGTCAAACAGTGTATATTCCCAGCCAAATTCCGCGGCCAGATCCGTGAACTCATCAAAAAGCGCCTGGTTGGTGGGCCCGTCCGGATGGGACCACCACGCCCACGAGGCACGCCCGGCCTGAATCCAGGTGCAATCTTGAATCTGGCAGGGCGCGGCCACATCGGTCACCAGTGTGGACATCAGGATACCGCCCGCGTCATCGGCCAGGACAATGACGCGCCAGGGCGTGCGCGATGTTAGAACCAAGTCCTTCCTGGCATTCGGATCGAATGTCCTGGCGCCTGTCACTTCGTCGTCGTACGCAAAGGCGATTTGATACCGCCCCTTTGAACTGGCATCCTCTTCCAGGTGACACCCGCAGTACGAGCCATCCACGCCGGATTCGGCCAGGAGCATCCAGCACTGAGCTGCCTCCAGATGGAACAATCCCGGCAGACACCAGCCGCGCGGCGTTTGGCGCGACCGCGGGGGCGGGTCTCCCGGGCTCACTGAAAAGAAGAAATCCTCGTACGCCGGTGTATAGCGTCCGGCCGCATGATACGGCTGCAGCCACGCCTTTGCGGATACAGGCACGCCGAATGCAGTGACTTCTTTCATCACGGTTGCCGGCAGGTTGTCGTGCCCAGCCAACTGACAGCGAAAGGCAATCCCCTCGTCACCGGCCACAAGATCGATGGTCAAAAAGGAATCTCTGGCAGTCTTAAATGTCACGTGCCTGGCAGCGAGCACACTGTCCACGGAGAGACGATTACCCACCACCAATCGATAGGTCTCCCTGCGTGATTTCACCGGCCCCACCTCATGGAGGGCCATGGCCTCGCTGAAATTCTCCGTCTTACACTGCAGGCCAATGGACGAATCCCGGATCACCACGTGTCCGGCCCTCTCCACACGATACATGGGGCAGCCCCGATCGGTCAGGGAAACGATGACCGTGTTTTCACCATTCGGCGACGCCAGGCGGCACACCTCACTGACCTCGGCCCGGGCAGCCAGACATAACACGCATACAGTCCCCATCACGCAGATAAGTCGGTTATCATTCATGCAACACCTCAAATAGACAAACAGTCGGCCTTGATCTCACACTATACAGGCAGAACCATTGATATGCCACAGCCAGTTCTCAGCGACTTGCCCCTTGAGCTGACCTCCCTGCCCCTGGTATAATAACGCCTGCTGTATAAATCGAATGAGCCAAAAATCAGGGCTTTTCTCAAAATATCGATCGGGCTTCCCCGAACAAACCCTGATTGGAAGGGGTAAAGCACCCTATGAGAATACACTCAGTCATTTTATGGTTCCTTGTCATGTCCTGTTCCGGACTCCTGGCCAGCGATGCCAATGAGGCCCCTTGGACCCTGGCCAAAGACAAGCAGGGTATCAAGGTCTATACGCGTAAGGTAGAAGATATTGATTTCAAGGAATTCAAAGGCGTGGTCACGGTCAAGACCTCCCTGGCCAGCCTGGTCACGCTGCTCTGTGACACCGAAACCCTGCCCGATTGGATGGCCAACTGTACGCGCGTGGACCTGCTCGAACAGATCAGCGAATGCGAAACCTACACGTATACCTTGAGCAAGGCCCCCTGGCCGGTCTCTAATCGTGATTCCATTCTGCACAACGTGATCTCCCAGGACAGGGACACCGGGCTGGTGACCATCACACAGACCGGCAAACCGGACCATCTCGAGCCCAAGAAGAATATCATCCGAGTCAAACAGATCGAGAGCGTCTGGCAGTTTACGCCACAGCCCGACGGACACGTAGAGGTCCTGTACCAGGCACTCAGCGATCCCAGCGGCGCATTGCCTGCATGGCTGGTCAACTCAGCGGTCGTATCGCAGCCCTATGACACACTGCTCAAGCTGCAGAAGGTGATCAAGCAGGAAAAGTATCAGAAGGCGACACTGGTGTTCATCACGGAACCTGCCGCTGACCGCTGATGGCTTAAGGCCAACGGCTGAAGTCTTTTTCACGCCACTTCGAACCCCATGGCTTCTATCATCTGGCGCGCGTTGTCGGCTGATTGGCTATCCGTGGTGAGGTAGCCATTGACGAAGATGGAATTGGCCGGATACAGAACCCAGCCCTGTTTGCCCTTGAGGTTGAACTCGCTGCCCCCGGCTGCGCGAATTTCGCTTTTGGGATTCATTGGACTGAGAACAGTACTTGCAGTTTTCCGGACAGAGCCCGCTCCTGGCATTCTGCAGGACGCAAAGCTTGACCCGTTTGCCCCACGTGACTTCTCGCACCTTAAAGGCGGCATCCCAAAGACCCTCCAGGGCGTGGTTCGGTGTATTCAATACAGCGAGTGACTCATCGTGAGTCAGGGCCTCGCCCTTCAGTGATTTGTCTGCCCATATCTCGAATTGATTGTCAAAAGGTGTCATCCTTGTGGTCTCCAATGTGTATGCTTTCTTGTATGCTTTATAGAATCGTGCCGGCACCGAGACATTCCTGCCCCCGGTAGAATACGGCAAACTGACCTGGAGCAATGCCGGTATCCGGCTGATCCAGTGTCACGTGGAGCTGCCCCTTCTGCTGCGCTTCAATCTGACAAGCGAGCATGGCGGGTCCATGCCGGAGCTTGAGTTCGAGGCGGGTGTCGTTCGGCGGTCCGGCGATCCAATGGAGCTGCCCCGCGTCAAAAGTCGTCCTGGCCTGTTGAACCAATTGCTGGCCATGGACCACGTACACGATGTTTTGCTCGATGTCCTTTCTGGCCACATACCACGGGCCGCCGCTCAGGCCCAGGCCCTGTCTCTGGCCGATCGTGTGGAACCAGTAGCCCTGGTGACTGCCCAGGACCTTCCCGCTGTCCAGGTCCACGATGTCACCCGGACGCTCCCCCAGATTGAACTGCACGAACTCGTTGTATTTTATTTTGCCCAGAAAGCAGATGCCCTGACTGTCCTTGCGGTCTTTGGTAGGCAGGTCGAAGGTCTGCGCCATGTCACGGACCTGGGCCTTGGTGTAGGTGCCCAGGAGGAACAGGGCACGGCTCAACTGGGCCTGGCTCAGGTGCGACAGGAAATAGGTCTGATCCTTGACCGGGTCAATGCCCTTGACCAGACGATAGATGTCACCCTCCTGTTGAATGCTGGCGTAGTGGCCTGTGGCGACCTTGTCGAAGCGGTCACTGATACGATCGTAAAAGGCCCCGAATTTGATACGCTGGTTGCAGAAGATGTCGGAGCTGGGGGTGCGTCCGGCCTTTAGCTCTGTCAGGGCATAACTCACCACGCGATCGTGATATTCACTCTGAAGGGAAATGATCTCCAGGGGCACGTCGAGTTGTTCGCACACGGCCCGAGCATACTGCAGGTCCTGCTCCCAGGGGCAGTCCCCCATAAAGGCCATGTCGTCTTCCAGCCAGATCTTCAGGTAGAAGGCGGTCACGGTGTGCCCCTGCGACTTGAGCAGAGCCAGCACCACTGAGCTGTCCACGCCTCCTGAGAGTAATATTGCAACGTTCATCAAATCCTGCCTGCCCGAAGGGGCCTATTTATGTGGACAAGGGATTGCCGCACTGTTTACAGAAGATCGCATCCTGATCGTGGCCCTGACACTGACACGCGGCACAGACGCGTGTATGGCGAGCCGTCTTTTCCTGGGGCATGGACGTGGCCACGATCCCGGTGGGCACCACGATGAGGCTGTATCCCAGAATCATGATCAGGCACGCCACGGTCTGACCCAGGCCGGTCTTGGGTGACACGTCGCCGTAGCCCACCGTGGTGAGTGTGACAATGGCCCAGTAGATGCTGCGGGGAATGCTGGTGAAACCACTGGTGGTGTCACCCCGTTCAATGGTATACATCAGAGAGCCCAACACCACGACCATGGTCAGCACGAAAAAGAGAAAGACCGTGATACGGCGGCGGCTGATCACCAGGGCCTGCAGCAGCATCTGCAGTTCCGCCTGATACGTGGAGAGCTTGAGTACGCGGAATGTACGCAGGATTCGCAAGAACCTCAGTGTGGCCAGGTATTTCCCGCCGGGCATGATGATACTGAGGTACGTGGGGATCACGCTCAGAAGATCCACGAGCCCGAAAAAGCTCAAGGCATATTTTGCAGGGCGTTTCACGCACCACAGTCGCACCCCGTAATCCAGACTGAACAGGACCGTGAGGCACCATTCCGCGACAAACAGGGCAGACTCATGCGTCCCATGGATCTTCTCCACGCTGTCCAGCATGGCCACCAGCACGCTCGCTGCAATGACCACGAGCAGTACCACATCATAGGCCTTGCCTGCGCGCGTCTCCGCCTCAAAGATGATGACGGCCAGACGCTCGCGCAGAGTCTTTAAGTTCATGACTTACATCCATGTCAAACACGGTAGATTTCAACGGCCCGGTTCAATGAAGCCAGTCTGTCCGAATTTGTTTCCATGGCATTTCCTTCAATTCAAATTCACATTGGCGATATTTTAAAACACCATCCTAATGCATGGCCAAAGCCCATTTCAATGAATAAATCAGGTCATGGACCCACCCGCTGCGAAGCCAACTCGTTCTGAAGCTCGATCAATGCCTCTGTGGCTGAATCACAGGCCTTGGCTGCGGCATCGCCGCCCTGATTGACACACACAAGTATGGCAAAGTTTCTTTGAGGTGCTATCCATACGGTGGCATAGTTCATGGTGTTCGACCCTGCGTGGGTGAGGACTTTGCCCCCTGCCCAGTCCCGCTGCGCGACCACCCACCCCAGGGCATAGGTACTGCCGAACTGCGGCATCGCCAGTGTCTGATAGGAATCCGGTGTAAGCAGGGCTGCCTCACCTCGCAGGCCCTTGAGCATGTCCGCCACAAACAGGCCCCAATCCTGAATCGTACAGTGCACACGTCCGGCAGGCCCCATGACCGGAGGATTGTCCACAGTCGGACCGCTGCGCCGTACCGGGTCGCCCTTGTCGTCGTGTCCCCACGGCTGATCGACCTGACCTGGCGTGCCCAGGCCGCCGAAGCCCACGGTGGTCATACCCAGGGGATCGAAGATCTGTTTTCTGACGGCCTCTTCCCAGGACTGGCCGGTGACCTGCTCGATGATAGCCCCAACAATGATGTATCCGAGGTTGGAGTACAGATACGTGCTGCCCGGCTTGCTCAATGGATCTTTGGCCAGTTCCTGCTGCACGGCCAGACGCCTCTTGAGAGGGGCCGGTTTTCCGGCATAGGCATTGAGATCCAGATTCACAGGCAGGCCTGCATGGTGTGACAGCAACTGGCGCACTGTCACTATCCTGAACGCTTCGTTCAACGTGTCACTCAAATCCGGAAACACATCGGCGACAGTCGTCTCCCAGGTCAGGCAGCCCTGCTCGACCAGTCTGGCCGCCAGCATGGCGGTCATGGCCTTGGTTTCGGAACCCAGATGCCACCGGTCCTGCAAGGTGCAGGTCATGGATGTCCCCTGCTTTCGAACGCCCACCACCCCCACCACAGTCAGGCCCTCGCTGGTCACCAGCGCGCCGGCCACGGCAGGCACGTGACAGGCCGAACGGACGAGCTCGAGTCGGTCTGTCACCTGCGTATCCCCCTGGCGATGCGTCTCAGTACACCGCGCGCTTGCGGCGGCAAAGACGGTCACCAGGCAAATCACGCGGATCGTCATGGAATGCAGTACGTCCATTAGACAGTGGCAGGGTCCGGGTGAATCCACGGGCTGCGATAGGGTCGCTTCAGCAGGCGGTTGGCCTCGTCGTCTCCTGTGACACGTCCGGCCTCTGGGTCCCACACCAGGGTGCGACCGGTCTTCATGGCCAGGTTGGCCAGGATGCAGCTCGCACTGGAGATGTGGCCCTCACCAATGTCCGAGACGGGCAGGGTGCGCGTGTCGATGGCGTGCAGGAAGTTGGTCATGTGACCTCGCAGGGCCGGGGCCACGTGACGTTCGAGATCCTTTTCTGTCCTGTCTTCAGGATACTCGTCCAGCTCATACTTTACATCCACATGCTCGGGCGTGCCGCCGCCCTGGGGAATAAAGTCATACCCCATGACGCTGACCTTGAGCGTGCCCTTGTCCCCGTAGAAAATCGAAGACCAGGGATATTTCTCATCGGCCGGACGTCCCCAGGTGCGGTGCTGCCAGAGCACGGTCGTGTCACCGTAGTCAAACGTAGCGGTCTGCGTATCCGCGATATTGGACTGGCTGGCCTTGTCCACGAGGATCCCGCCGCTGGAACTGATCCGCGCGGGCCAGCCCAGGTCGAGCATCCAGCGGGTCATGTCGAACATGTGCACGCCCATATCTCCCATGATACCGTTGCCATATTCCATATAGGCGCGCCAGCCTCTGGCATGTTTGTTGGGCGTAAAGGGCAGCATGGGTGCCGGGCCGGTCCAGAAATCATAGTCCAGAGATTCCGGCGGGGTCTGCGGTTCAGGGTTGCCGCGAAAACGCATGTGGTAATAACTGCACATCTCCACCAGCCCCACCGTGCCAAGCCGGCCCGATTTGATAAAGCGCTCGCGCGCCTCGATCACATGGGGGGTACTGCGGCGCTGCAGACCGACCTGGACCACGCGCTTGTACTTGCGTGCTGCGGCCAGCATGGCCTGTCCCTCGACCACGTCCACACTGATGGGCTTTTCCACATACACATCGGCGCCGGCCTTGATCGCGGCAATGGCGGCCAGGGCATGCCAGTGATCCGGGGTGGCCACATGCACAATATCCAGAGGCTCTTTTTTGAGCATCTCCCGATAGTCCGTGTAGATCCGGGGCCGCTGGTGTGTGGCCTGTCGCGCAGCAAACAGGTCCGCGGCGTCATTGAGCATGCGCGTGTCCACGTCACACAAGGCCGTGACAGTCACGGGCTCGACCTGCAGCAGACGCAGCACTGCACTCTTGCCGTACCACCCGGGGCCGATCAGACCCGCCCGACGGGGTGACGACTGGGCAAAGAGCGGGGCATAGCCCTTGAGGGCGGACAAGGCAACACCGGCTGTCCCGGCTCGGAGAAAGTCTCGACGATTCATGGGTTGTCTCCTGACAATTTCAGAGGTCATGCTTTACTTGTTTCAAACAGCCCGCTGCACGGCCTGTTTCATCTTGGCCAGACCTTCCCGGGCCACGTCCAGGGCGGGCCGCTTCCAGTACTCTGCATTGAACAGTTCCAGGGACAGGACCATAACCGGATTAATTGCGTGAAGGTCTCTGACGATCTGATCGAGAGGGGCGACACCGTCGCCGGGAAACACACGATCACGGTCCTGGATCTTCTCCCGGGGCATGTCCGGATAGTCATTCATGTGAAAGACCGGCAGGGCCTCCGCACTGAGCAGTCTCAGGCCGGAAACATCCGAACCGCCCTTGTACAGATGATACGCATCTGCCAGCACACAGGCCCTGGGATGCCGGCATTCCATGGCCACGTACACGGCCTGACTCAATCGGGTCAGATTCTTGGAGAACCCCCAGACCTCCACGACGGGAACCACGCCGAGACTGTCGCCCACCTCCAACAGGGCCCGATACCGATCCGCGGCGTCCTGCAGATCGAGGATAGGATCGGACGTGGCACCGGCCGGAGGAGCCGCCAGACGCTTGGCGCCGATGCGGGCCAGCAGGTCCATGTCACGCCGTGCCTGCTCCAGGCCCTGGGCCCGCTTGTCCGCATCCTCGGCGATCCACTGCGAAAAACCAATGGCACTCTCCACAGTCAGACCGAGGTCCATAATCCGCTGTTTGAGTTCGGGCAGGGAACCGCCCTGCTCCACATACTGCTGAATGGACTGGACCCATGGCTCAATGGCCTGATAGCCTGCCTTGGCTGCCAATTCAATCTCGCTGACGAGGCCGAGTTTCTGACCTCGAATCGTTCCGGTATTCAGGCAATACTTAAACGAGTGGCCCTGGGACGCGGCCGCAGGCTCAGCCCCGTGAACACGTGGTGTCGTTTGACACAGGCCAGCGCCTAACAGGACGGCGCTGGATCGTGCCAGAAAGTTTCGTCTGGACAAGGCATGTGACATCATAATCTCCATCAAGGCATAGTAGTTTTTCTTACAGGGACCATCCCGCTCTGTACGGATCGCGCATCAGTGCGTTGGCCTCGGGTGAGTTGGTGAATTCAAAACGTGTGGCATCCCACTGGAGGGTTTGGCCGGGCAGTTTGATGGCGATCACACCCAGCAGCGCTATTTCCGTGAGTGGGCCGCCGTAGTCAAAATTGGACCCGGCTGCGGGACCGCCCTTGCATGCATCCAGCCATTCCTGATGGTGACCCGGTGACCGCTTGAGAATTTTTTCCGGTCGATTTTCCAGGTAGGTCTGCATTCGGGTTTGCGGCAAAATCGCCACAGCACCGGCCCCGTGAGAACCATACATCATGGTACCCTTGTCCCCGAGGACCACTGCGCCCTTGTCCGGGATCCTGCGATCCGCTTCCAGGGCCAGCGGGCGGGGCGGACGCATGTCCCCGTCAAACCAGGTCAGCGTGACAGGCGGCATGGCCCCGCGAGCCGGAAAGCTGTAGCGGACTGTAAACGCCGCGGGAAAGGTCTCTGCGTGGGCCACGGGATCGTAGTCTGTCACCGTGGCTTCAATCGTGGTGGGGGCACCCAGGTGCAGGGCCCAGAATACCGGGTCCACGATGTGGCACAGCCAGTCGCCGATCTTGCCTGTACCAAACCGGGTCCAGCTCCGCCATGAGCCGGGCAGGTACATGGAATTGTAGGCACGCCACGGGGCCGGGCCGAGCCACTGGTTCCAGTCCAGAGTCGGCGGTACTGCAGGGGTTTCTTTCAGACGATCCAGTCTGCGAATTGTGCTGTAGCTGCCGTCGCAGCAGGCATGGACTTCACGCACCGGACCAATGGCCCCGTCCCAGATCCACTCGCAGAACAGGCGAATGGTTTCATAGGAGTGGCCCTGGTTGCCCAGTTGGGTGGCCACACCGTATTGCCGGGCCGCCTCAGTGACTTTGCGTACTTCATACAGGGAATGGGCCAGGGGCTTTTCACAGTACACATGTTTGCCCCGCTGTATGGCCGCCATGGTGGCCACGGCATGGAAGTGGTCCGGTGTGGCCACGAGCACGGCGTCGATGTCGTTGTCGTGGGTGTCCAGCATACGGCGGAAATCGCGGTACTTGGGCGTGTCCGGGTGTTCGGCAAAGGTCTCGGCCGCATGGGCTTCATCCACGTCGCACAGGGCCACAATGTTGACGTCCAGACCTCGCAGTTGCTGGATGTCGGCCCGGGCCATGCCGCCTGCCCCGATACAGGCGATGTTGACCTTTTCGCTGGGCGGCACATAACCGTGGCCGCCAAGGACATGACGCGGCACAATGGAAAAGGCAGCGAGACCGGCAGTCTGTGCCAGAAAACGACGTCGCGGCATGAGGGGCGTTGTGTCCTGCATGTTCAGTACCTCCTTACTTAACTTGTTCACTGGCATGCATTATAGACAGTCGAGGCCCGTAGGGTAAGTGATAAATCCGTTTTGGGCCTGGCTCCATAAAAAATAACAGGACAGCAAAATCACTGGCCGGCCACTTATCCCGGCAGCGACTGCCGGTATCCGGGATGTCCGTGTTGCATCAGGCGCACAAAGAAAGCGGCCCCGGACTTGCCAGGGCCGCCTGTCATACCAATAGACCTTCACATTCAAGCTGCTTGCGGATTTAGAAGGGTTTGTCAATGGGTGTTGTCACGCCTGCCATCCAGAGTATTTCTTCAGCAGACAGGGCCCGGTTATAGATCATGAAATCATCGATCAGACCCATGTACGGACTGGCCACCGCGTCCCCTGCACCGATGAAGAATCGATCGACACCGGTAATGGGATCTTCCGCAGGCGTGGTGCTCCCGTAGAGGATACCGTCCATATAGATCGTCTTTTCGCCGGTTTCGGTGTTTCTGACCATGGTCCAGTGACGCCATTGACCTCTCAACTCGTCTGGCGCAGCACCGACGATGACTCTCTCGTCTGCCCAGCCCGGCGTGGTGTCGAAGATAACCTCAGAGCCCCATGGAAGATGGCACGAGACAACTCGTCCAGCCGTGTCACCTGCATAGAAGCCCCAGTTGTCTGCCAGGTCAACATGGCCCTTGGCCCAGAAAGAGACGGTAAACTGCGTACTTACGGATGACCACGCGGCAGCAGGCGCAGTAATATAGTTGCTGCTGCCGTTGAAGCTGGCAGCACTGCCCGAGACGCCCGTGTCATACTGGGGTAAAATCTCAAAGGTTGCGGTGTAACCATTGCCCGAGGTATCCACAATCGAAGCACCGGCGCCTGCATCAAACGTGTAATGAAGGATCAGGCCGGACTCCGACGGCTGAACCGGTGTGATGAGTTCTCCGGCCTCGGGATGCAGTGTGATGTCGTCAATCAGGATCATACCGCTGGCACTGCTGCCATCCACACCAATGGCGAGTGTCGTGACATTCTGAAGGTTGGTGTTCACGGATGCCAGGTCGATATTCCAGGCCTGCCACACGGCCTTGGCAATGTTGGCCGCGTCGCGTGGGTAGGTAACCTTGACGTTGTTGATCTTCACATAGAGTGTGCCGGTGTTGCCCGCCTGGCCGCGGAAGGCGATGGACAGGGTCTTGACGTCACCCAGTGTCCAGTCCTGCGGAACTGCAAAAGTGCGCTCCGTCTGAGAAGCCACACTGCCGGTATTGTTGAAGTAGAACGGCATGGACTGTGCGCTGCCCTGAATCGTGCTCACGTTTTCCATGATCTGCCCATTGAATTGAGGGCTGCTTGGACTCCAGATATCGTGGCCTATGCCAGCGCCTGTGCCATTACCAGGGTACTCAGGCAAGAACTCATCCGCTGAATAACCATAGCCATCCGTCCAGGTCTGGAACGGACGGTTCGGGCTGAGATTGCCGTAGCTCTCGAAATCATCCACGATCAACTTGGATGTTGTACTCAAGCTCCAAACGGGCCCTGACCATACGGATGGGACCTCAGCCTCGTTGACTTCATCCACTTTCCAGTAGTAAGTACTGGTCATCTTAAGATCAAAGGCCGTCAAATCAATACTGTTTGCCATGGATGGCGCAGAAGGTGCCGTGCCATCGGCCACGGCATTTGCATCATCACTCACGTAGACGATGTGTTGATCCGCTTCACGCCCTGACCGCCACGTGGCCATGGCATCCGGACGGATATCCGCGGATCCGGAGGCTGGTTCAGGTGTCCGTGCGTACACAGGCAAGCCGTAGAACTGGACCTCAGCCACGCCGTATTGCATGAGCAGGCCGCCCCAGTTGTTCAGGATAGCGATCTTGACATACTTGGCCTGAGCCAGGCCGAAATCAACCATATGGGGTGTGTTGTAGGTGGGAAGGCCTGGGCCTCGCGAGATTTCCATGGCGTCTGCCAGAACTGTCCAATCCACGCCATCGACCGAGTATTCTATAGTGACATCTTTAATACTCCAGCCAATGAAGGCCTCAGAACTGCTGTTTGAATTCCAGATCAGCATCTTGTCTAGTTTCTGTGTGCTGTCGAACTCGAACATGAGCCAGGGGGCCAGGTCAGGCGACCCACTGAGCCACATGGCCTCGCCGTTTGTTGAATGCGTGTCACCGTCGAGGCCAGATCCATTCACGATCATACTGGGCGGATTTTTGGCCACGGAACTTGACGCCGTGACATTGTTGACGTCCACCGGAATCATGATCGAATAGGGCTCTACAGTAAAGCCCCAAGTGTCGCCTTTGAAGACTGTCTTATCAGGCGACGCATTGACCTCATCCACACGCCAGTAATAAGTCTGATCAAAGGTCAGGCGACCGGGATCATACCTGTTTGCAGTCTGGCCTGCACTGGTCGGAACCGTGGCATTGGTCACCTCATCCATATCCGTACCAAAGTAGACATTGTGCGTGCCTGCATGTTTACCGGATTTCCAAGTCAACTGAGTCCCGTCACGGAGCACATCATCACTCTCATTGGCAGGAGAAGGACTGCCTGCCAAGACCGGATCAGCCAGGCCTCTCATCAGGAGAAGAATCTCGTCTGCATTTAATGCGCGACTATAGAATGAAACATCATCCAAAGCTGCATCACCGAATCGACGTGCCGGAAATGTCCCACCACCGTCACCGCCCAGATAGATGTTGGCATTCCAGTTGACGGCCGCATGGGCCATCGTATTGGTAGCGCCTGCGACGCCATCGAGATAAAACACGGCCTTATCCGGGGCAACGGTCAATGCGACAAAATTCCACTCTCCATCCACAATGTTGATCCCACTGCTGAATCCCCACGAGCCTCCAGCATCACCCCAGTGATACATCAATTGAAGGCCATTGACATTGAAACCCGTAGCGGAGCCGCGTGTAAAGATGAGGGCCGACCAGTCAGGCTGGCTGCCAGTCGGTTTGATCCACCCGGCCATGGTGGCTTCAGTGAGTGTCATATTGATGGCAGGAATCTCCACCAAGACATTGGGCAATGAGAGGGCGCCGTCATGTATGCCGTCCACCCAGAGGGCACCATCATCAGCGGTCCCGTCATGACCATTCCCGGAGGAGTCGCCAACAGTCTGACCTTCTCCTTCATTGAATTCCCACCAGGCGATCAGAGCCGGATCGGTGGCAGGATCGAATCCATAGGCTGTTCCTGATGCCAGGAGACACATCAGACAGCACATTGCTGCAACAAGATACTTTTTCATTTTTCTTCTCCAACAGATTTTACCGGAAGCTGTTGCATAAACACCTTCCTGCTCCAATTACGTGCAGCCCTGTCACAAACGAGGGCCAAAGATCTTCAGGTATCACGTTCACTGTATTGTGTGTTCCACTGGGGCGAGCGGCTCTGCCCGAAATATCATAAATGATATTGAAACGGGGTCTTCATGTCCCGGAATCATGGCAACATCCAGGATTCACACGGACGCTGGACAACAGTCCAAAGCGCAGACACCTACCGTGGTCGTCTCAATCAAAACTCAGTATTGCCCCAAAACCGGGGTGGGCACCCTTAGTCAATACTGACACACCAATTCACGGTAATATTATATAAGAATTCATCAAAATTTCCAGAGGAGAGTCTCATAATTTTTTCGCGATTGAAGGGTAAACCGAGGCTGCCTGTGGTCCTACCGCCCAATTCCTTTGAAAAACGAATTGACTACTAGAAACTGGGCCCGGCATAAACGAAAAAAAGCGGCCCTGGACTTACCAGGACCGCCTGTCATTCGGGTGTTCAGTCTAAAACACGTGTTGATTTAGAACGGCTTGTCAATGGGCGTGGTTACACCTGCCAGCCAGAGGATTTCCTCTGCAGACAGGGCCCGGTTGTAGATCTGGAAGTCATCGATCAGCCCCGTATACGGACTGGCAACCGCATCACCGGCACCGATGAAGAATCGATCAACATTGATGATGGGATCTGCCGAAGGTGTCGCACTCCCGTAGAGTATACCGTCCATATAAATCTTCTTTTCACCGGTGTCTACGTTCCGGACAAAGGTCCAGTGGCGCCATTGACCGGACAACTCGTCAGGCGCTGCACCCACCATGATTCTCTCGTTCGCCCAGTCGGCCGTGGTGTCAAAAACAACCTCACTGCCCCATGGGAGATGGCACGAGACAATTCGACTGGTCGCGTTTCCTGCAAAAACCGCCCAGTTATCTGTGACCGCAGGATCTCCCTTGGCCCAGAAAGAAAGCGTAAACTGCGTACTCACGGAGGACCATACCGCAGCCGGGGCACTGACATAGTTGCTGCTGCCGTTAAAGCTGGCAGCGCTCCCGGAAACGCCGGTGTCGTACTCGGGCAGGATTTCAAAGGTACCGGTATTGCCTTTACCTGAGGCATCCACAATCGAGGCACCAGCGCCCGCATCAAACGTGTAATGGAGGATCAGACTGCCACTGGCCGGCTGAACCGGTGTGATGAGCTCTCCGGCCTTGGCATGCAGTGTGATATCATCAATCAGGACCATACCACTGGCACTGCTGCCATCCACACCGATCGCAAGTTTAGTGACACTCTCAAGATTGGTGTTCACAGAAGCCAGGTCAATATTCCAGGCCTGCCATACACTCTTGGCAATGTTGCCCGGATCACGCGGATAGGTGACCTTGACGTTGTTGATCTTGACATAGAGCGTGCCGGTGTTGTCAATTTGGCCGCGGAAGGCGATGGACAAGGTCTTGGCACTCCCCACAGTCCAGTCCTGCGCAGGCGAAAAAATACGTTCCGTCTGTGATGCCACGCCACCGGTGTTGGTGTAATAGAATGGCATGGACTGTGTGCTGCCCTGAATCGTGCTGACGGTTTCCATGATCTGACCGCCAAATTGAGGGCTGCCCGGACTCCAGATATCGTGCCCGATACCGGCCCCAGTACCATTACCAAGATACTCTGGGAAGTACTCATCCGCTGAATAGCCATAGCCATCAGACCAGGCCTGGAACGGACGGTTGGGACTCTTGTTGCCGTAACTCTCGAAATCATCCACAGTCAATGCGGCAGCCGTGTCAAAACTCCACACCGGGCCGGCCCACAAAGAGGGAACCTCAGCATCATTGACTTCATCCACCTTCCAGAAGTAAGTGGTTTCCATCTGGAGGTCAAAAGAGCCGAGGTCCGTGCTGCTGGTCATGGATGAAGCAGAAGGTGCAGACCCATCGATCACGGCATTCGGATCAACGTCCACGGAGACAGTGTGCTGGCCGGCTTCACGACCTGCACGCCACGTGGCGATCGCATCGGGACGAACATTCACTGCGTCAGGAACCGGGACAGGCGTGCGTGCAAACACAGGAAGGCCATAGAACTGAACTTCAGCCACAGCATATTGCATGAGGATGCCGCCCCAGTTGTTGACAATGTTGATCTTGACATACTTGGCGTGGGCCAGACCGAAATCAACCACATGAGGTTCATTATAGGTGGGAAGACCAGGGCCTCGGCTGATCTGAGTGGCGCCTTCAAGCACGGTCCAATCAGCGCCATCCAGGGAGTATTCAATGCTGACATCCTTGATGCTCCAGCCAATAAAGGCTTCAGAACTGCTGTTTGAATTCCAGATCAGCATTTTGTCAAGTTTCTGTGCACGCTCGAACTCGAACATGAGCCAGGGGGCCATATCAGGCGACCCACTGAGCCACATATCGTCCTGATTCGATGAATGCGTGGTACCGTCCAGACCGGAACCATCCACGATCGTGCTGGGAGGATTCTTGGCCGTGGAACTTGATGCTGTGACATGATTGACGTCCACCGGAATCATGATGGAATAGGGCTCAGCCGTAAAACTCCAGATATCGCCCTTGAAGACCGTCTTGTCCGGCGTGCCGTTGACTTCATCCACGCGCCAGTAATAAGCCTGACCGAATTCAAGACGTCCGGGATCATAGGTGTTCGCAGTCTGTCCTGCACTGGTCGGCACTGTGGCATTGGTGATTTCATCCATATCCGTGCCAAAATAGACATTGTGGGTCTGGGCATATTCACCCGGCCCCCAGGTCAGGACCGTATCACGCGGAATATCTGAGGCATCATGTCCGGGAGAAGGAAAAGAGGCCAAAGCAGGATCTTTGGGCCCCATCGTGAGGGCAAGGATTTCTTCCTCAGTGAGGGCTCGGCTGTACACTGCGACTTCGTCCATGATTCCCTGAACATATCTGGGATCATAAGAATAGCCAATCTGCAGGGCGCCAACTGTCTGTTCGATGTGCGCAATGGCATTTGTTGCCTGGGTGAGCCCCCCTTCTTCCGTGTACACATAGGCCACACCCTGCGTTGGGTCCATGGTAACAGCCAGCATGGCCCATGAATCCTGGGGAATCACCGGACCGCCGGCCCAGCCCCAGGTATTTGCATTATCACCATTCCACGTGTAATGGAGTGTATCGTTGTCACCAAAATTCATTTCAGTGGCATTGACAACTCGCGAGGAAATCAACGGGGCCCAGTCGCCTGCCTTCCAACCCTTAATCCATGCCACAAAGGTAATGGAGTCCGTGGTGAGTTCAAAATCAGGGATTGAGACGTAGCCGCTGGAGCCGTCAAGTTCAATACCACCACCGAAACGGCCCTCTGCCCAGGTAGCACCCCCTTCGAGTGTACCGTTTCTTCCATAGGGAGACAGGTCAGCCACAGTCGTGCCTTCGCCCTCTGAAAATGACCACCAGCCCACCAGATCCGGATCGGTGGTTGCGTCAAAGCCCAAAGCGGATCCTGACACCAGAAGGGACATCAGACAACACATTGCCACAACAAGATACTTACTCATTTCAATTTCTCCAACAGACTTTCACCGGAAGTCACACAACGAACACCTTCCTGCTATAATAGCGTACAGCCCTACCACTCAGAAGGGCCAAGGAATACAGGCGTACATTACCACCTTAATCGTCCAAACTACCATTTTGAAATGAACCAATATAGCCATTTAAGCCTATTTTTACCATACACCAAAAGACATGACTTACCATTATAAGCACATCTACCCTACTTTCCACCATGAAGTCCTATATTTTTCGTTTTAATTTAACTGAAAAACCAATCCAATTCAGATTTCTAATCTTCAAGCCTCGCCGCGCACATCGGACTGTAATCCTCACCCATGGGAGATATGCGCCGATAGGATGCATCACATTCATGCCAATTTGTCATATGGAAATCGTGACAAAAATCACGGTTTGATGAAATATTTGCAGCAACAACCCACACAATCTGCGAACCGGTACGGCCACTGTCTCCTGTCCGTTTTCGCTCAATCTCGAAACCGCCTCCCGGAAAATATTCCGTTTGACGGTATGTTGCGGGCCGATTATATTGATGGGTTAATATTTCTTAAGACTTCCAATGGAGATCTCAATGGATCATAGCAAGATTATCGCTGAAGGTATCACCTTTGACGATGTGTTGTTGATTCCAGCCAAGAGCAATCTTGTGCCGAATCAGGTGGATACGAGTACACAGTTAACGAATAATATTCGTATTAACATTCCCATCGTATCCGCAGCTATGGACACCGTGACTGAGGCTGCCCTGGCGATTGCACTGGCTCAAGAGGGTGGCGTGGGCGTCATTCACAAGAATCTCACCATTCCGGAGCAGATCCGTGAGGTCGCCAAAGTCAAGCGTTCAGAACATGGGGTCATTCAGGACCCGGTCACCCTGTCGCCTGCGGAACCGGTTCGGCGTGCCCAGGAACTGATGCAGGAGCAGAATGTGTCCGGCATCCCCATTGTGGACGGCAAAAAACTGGTCGGTATCCTGACCCGGCGCGACCTCAAGTTCCTCAAGGACTATGATGTCAAGATCAGTACCGTGATGACCCGAACAAACCTGGTGACAGGGCCGGCCGGGACCACGCTGGATCAGGCCAAGGAGATCCTGCAGGAGGCCAAGGTCGAGAAACTGCTCCTGGTCAAGAACAACGGTGAACTGACGGGCCTGATCACCATGCGTGACATTGACCGGGTTCAGCAGTATCCCATGACAGCCCGCGATGGGCGAGGCCGTTTGCTGGTGGGGGCAGCTGTAGGCGTGTTTGATTACGAACGTGTGGACGCCCTGATTGCCGCGGATTTGGATATTATTGTCGTGGACACGGCGCATGGTCACTCCCAGAACGTGATCGAGACAGTCAGGACCATCAAGGCCAAACATGATATCGACATCATTGCAGGCAATGTGGCCACAGCCGAGGCAGCTGAGGATCTGATTGAAGCGGGAGCCAATGCCATCAAGGTAGGTATCGGGCCGGGCGCGATCTGTACCACACGGGTGATTTCCGGGGTCGGCGTACCACAGGTCACTGCCATCATGAACTGTTCGGCTGTGGGACGACGGTACAACATTCCCGTGATTGCAGACGGTGGCATCCGACAGTCCGGCGATATAACCAAGGCCATTGCGGCCGGTGCCTCCAGTGTGATGCTGGGATCGTTGTTCGCCGGGCTCAGAGAGAGCCCCGGGCAGATGGTGATCTACAAGGGCCGTCAGTTCAAGGAGTACCGCGGCATGGGCTCACTCGGCGCCATGGTCAAGGGATCGGCAGACCGTTACGGCCAGGACAGCAGTACCAGCACCAACAAACTGGTGCCTGAAGGCGTGGAAGGCCGTGTGCCGTATCGCGGACAATTGGGCGATTTTGTGTATCAACTGGTCGGCGGTATCAGGGCCGGTATGGGCTATTGCGGGACTGGAACCATAGATGACCTCATGAAGAATGCCCGGTTTGTCCGCGTCAGTTCTGCATCGGTGGGTGAATCACATCCCCATGGCATCCAGATTACAAAAGAAGCACCGAATTATTCAGGCTCTCAAGCCTTTGAGAATTAAATAACACTTTTACCGCCTGCGGCAAAGGTGTTGGTTCCGGGTTAACAAGGGTTCACGGTTCACGGTGGGTGGCCAGAAAACCTGATCAGTTCGATCAACGGTGAACCTGGAACTGTGAACCGTGAACCTTACTGTTTTTGGGGGTGTCATGACCCGACAGACCATCGCGATTTTGGATTTTGGCAGTCAGTACGGCCAATTGATTGCACGCCGCGTGCGTGAACTGAATGTGTACAGCAAGATCTACAGGGCGGATTTCCCCGCCGAAGAACTCGCCAAGCTGCCATTAAAAGGGATTATCCTGTCCGGCGGGCCGGCCAGCGTCTATGGTGAGAATGCACCTCGCTGTGATGAAAAGATCTTCGACCTGGGCGTGCCGATCCTTGGGATCTGCTACGGGATGCAGCTCGGCTGTCAGATTCTGGGGGCCGAGATCATTCCCGCGGAACACCGTGAATACGGCAGAACGGACCTGGCCATTGCCAAGACCTCCGGGCTGCTGGCCAATATGCCGGAATCGACCATTGTATGGGCCAGCCACGGCGACCAGATCGGGGGCCTGGGCAAGGAGTTTGAGACACTGGCCACCACACGCACCTGTCCCCATGCAGCCGTGCATCACAAGAAGAAGGACTTCTATGGTGTGCAATTCCATCCGGAAGTGACGCATACGCCCAAGGGCTCTGTGATCCTTCAGAATTTCCTGTACAGTATCTGCGCCTGCGACGGGGACTGGCAGATGAGCAATTTCGTCGAAGAAACCCTGGTACAGGTGCGTAAGCAGGTGGGCTCCGACCAATTGATCTGCGGTCTCAGCGGCGGCGTGGACTCATCCGTGGTGGCCGCCCTGCTGCACAAGGCCATTGGCGAACAATTGACCTGCATCTTTGTGGACAACGGACTGTTGCGCAAGAACGAACGCGAAGGCGTGGTGGCCACCTTCAGAGACCATTTCCACATGGATCTGCGTGTGGTGGATTGGTCCGAGCAGTTTCTCAAGGCCCTGGAAGGGGTGACTGATCCTCAGAAAAAACGTAAGATCATTGGCGCTGAATTTATCGAAGCCTTTAAATTTGAAGCCGGCAAGATCGAAAACGCCAAATTCCTGGCTCAGGGGACGCTGTATCCGGATGTGATCGAATCCGGTTCAAAGGACGGCAATCCTGCCGCCAACATCAAGCTGCACCACAATGTAGGCGGCCTGCCCGAGGAGTTGGGCTTTGAACTGGTGGAGCCGCTGCGCGACCTGTTTAAAGACGAAGTGCGATCCGTGGGTGAGTTTTTGGGGCTGCCAGAACAAATGGTGTGGAGACACCCGTTCCCGGGCCCTGGCCTGGCAGTACGCATCATTGGTGAAATCACCAAACCCAGACTGGAAGTCCTCAGGGCCGCCGACGAAATCCTGATCGATGAGATCCAGGCAGCCGGGCTGTACCGAACGATTTCCCAGGCCCTGGCTGTACTCTTACCGATTTCCACGGTGGGCGTAATGGGGGATGAACGCAGCTACGAGAGTGTGGTGGCACTACGCGCCGTGGAAACCACGGATTTCATGACCGCAGACTTCTCCCACATACCCTTCGAAGTGCTTGGGCGCATTTCCAGCCGCATTATCAATGAAGTGCGCGGCGTGAATCGAGTGGTCTACGACATCTCCAGCAAGCCGCCTGCCACGATCGAATGGGAGTAGGGCTCGGTTCTATGCTTCATATCAAAGAGCAATGAGGCAATTTTAGATTGTTTTACGGAGGTACTGCGTGGAATTTTGGCGTGTTCTACATTGCTGGCATACCTCATCCCAATCTGCATCACGCAGCGATTCCGCAAATCTAAAATCGCAAATTGAAAATCTAAAATCTTTATAGCGCGGCATTTTCATTTGAAAAACCGGGGCATGTGTGTACACTGTCTGGGCACATTCGCATCACATTTGTTTTGGCTCCTTATAAGATTCGAGAGCAGGGCTTGTTATGTCAGATTTTAAGATTGAACCGGCTTCCCGTATTAAGCGTTTGCCGCCCTACCTATTTGGGCAACTCAATGCGCTCAAGCTAACCAAGCGACAGCAGGGCGCAGACATCATCGACCTGGGCATGGGCAATCCCATGGACCCGGCACCCCAGATCGTGATTGACAAGCTTTGTGAGGCGTCACGAGATCCTCGGAACCATCGATACAGTGCGTCCAAAGGCATCAAAAATCTGCGAAAAGAGGTGGCCCTCAAGTATGAACGAAAATGGGGCGTAAGTTTGGATCCGGAGACAGAGGTCCTGGCCTGTATTGGTTCCAAAGAGGGATTCAGCCACATGTGCCTGGCCCTGATGGAACCGGGCGACACAGCGGTCGTGCCTGATCCGGCGTTTCCCATCCATATTTACGGCGTGGCCCTGGCCGGCGGCAATGTCATTTCAGTGCCTCTGGGTAATGATCAAAAGTTCCTGGACACCATTGCCATGGTGTGTGAACATCTCTATCCCAAGCCGAAATTGCTGATCCTCAACTATCCCCATAACCCGTCTGCCATGACCGTGGATCCCGGTTTCTTCGAAACGGTCGTGGAACTGGCCAAGCGTTTCGGTATTATCGTGATTCACGATTTTGCCTACGGCGAAACCACATTCGACGGGTATCAGGCCCCCAGCTTTCTGGCTGCCAAGGGTGCGAAAGATGTGGGTGTGGAATTCACCACCATGAGCAAGCCCTACAATATGGCAGGTTTCCGCGTGGGTTTTGTGGCGGGCAATAAGAAACTCATTGATTACCTGGCCACGATCAAGGGCTATTACGACTATGGCATCTTTCAGGCCATCCAGATTGCCGGGATTATTGCCATGCGTCATTGTGATCAGGATATTCTGACACTGAACCGAAAATACCAGACCCGGCGCGATGTGGTCTGCGAAGGTTTGGAACGCATCGGTTGGTCTGTGGAGAAGCCCAGGGCCTCCATGTTTGTCTGGGCAAAGTTTTCTGCGGAACATTCCAGAGGCCTGGGCAGCATTGAATATGCCATGGACTTGATGGAACATGCAGAAGTCGCCATAGCTCCAGGTCGGGCTTTCGGCGAAAACGGTGAAAATTATATGCGAATCGCCTTGGTGGAAAATGAACAGCGTCTCAGACAGGCCATTCGAAATATCAGTCGGTACAGTCAGGAAAAACCCATTCGAAAATCTAGGTGATTGACCAGTGGGCCCGCGCCCAACCAAGGATTCCCCGTTTTTGGGCCAATGAATTCTGCAGGGAAGGTCCATGCTGAGGGCACAATAGTAAGCATTTCTTATACCGCAATAACTAGGTCTAATACACGACGCGGATTAAATATTTATTACCTCACCCACTGCAACATTCTTTAAGCTGTTTCATAATAAGCACTTAAACCACATACAATCACCCCAAACCGCAACCTGCGTCACGCAGCCCCGTCGGATTGATTGACTTGGTTCCTATAATTTTGATAGAATGCATTGCCCTATGGCAAAAACAACGAAAAAAACTAAGAAGAAGGCGCAGACGAGTGCTTCCAAGACCTCAAGGGTAAAACCCAAGAGGGCCTTTAGTCGATATAAACAAGCGATTGATTATTTGTTTACCAAGACAGACTACGAGAGGCAAGAGTATCTGCGCTATAACGTAACGACCTTCAACCTGGACAGGATGAAGAAGCTTCTGTCTTTGGTGGGAAATCCTCACAAGAAAATCTCTTCTGTCCACATCGCAGGGACCAAGGGCAAGGGCTCTACAGCCACCATGCTGGCCAAGATGCTCGAATCCAATGGCTATTCAGTGGGACTCTATACTTCCCCGCATCTGGTCCATCTTCACGAGCGAATTCGGATCGATTCGACCATGATCTCAGACTCCGAAATGCTGGGTTTGATGAACAGAATTCACGCCCCTGTTGAGAAAATGGGCGAAAAAGACGCGCCCACCTTTTTCGAGATCATGACGGCTCTGGCCTTCATGTATTTTGCAGACAAGGAAGTGGATATTGCAGTCATAGAGACGGGTCTGGGGGGTCGGCTTGACAGTACCAACGTGATTAAACCCAAGGTCATCGGCATTACCAGCCTGAGTATCGACCATCAGGCCCAACTCGGCACGACTCTGGACAGCATCGCCAGAGAAAAGGCCGGTGTCTTCAAAAAGGGTATCCCGGTCGTCACAGTCCAACAGGACAGTATTGCCATGAAGGTACTCAAGAGTGAAGCCTTACTGGTCCATGCCCCTTTGAGCGTCACAGGATCGGACATCGACTTTTCCTATCGTTTTGAAACCTCCAGGGAGCATGGTCCGCATACGCGAATCTGTCTGACCACGCCGACCAGCAAGTTCGAGCACCTGCGTGTGCCGCTCCACGGCAAGCACCAGGCCATCAACTGCGGTCTGGCCCTGGCCATGCTCGACAAGCTCAAGGCAGATGGCTTTAAATTCGACAATGAAAAGGTCATGAAAGGCCTTCACGAAGTGTCTCTGCTGGGACGGATGGAGATTATCCATGAAGATCCCCGTATCATGATTGACGGTGCACACAATGCATCGAGCATTCGAGCCTTGATCCATGCAATCGGCCAGAACATTCCGTATGATTCCATGGTTGTGATTTTTGGCTGCAACAGTGACAAAGATGTGCCGGGTATGCTGGAACAGCTCCAGTACGGTGCGGACAAGGTGATCTTTACGCGAAGCAATTCGCCCAAGGCCATGTCACCTCAGGATTTGGCAGATATCTATTCAGAGATATGCAGCAAAATGTGTCAGGTATCATCCAGTCTGGGCGAGGCACTGCAATTGGCCCACAGTGCTGTGGGCAGAGAAGACCTGATCTGTATTACCGGCAGTTTCTACCTGATTGGTCAGGCCAAAACCCGATTTGCCAAGAAGTAGATCACGGATCACAGATCACGGATAACAGTTTGGGCAAAACCGCTGCGATGCGCGATCTGAGAACTGCGATCTAGTTTGAGCCCTTTTTCCATACCTTGCCAAGGCCGCGATCGTTGACGGCCTCCATCAGGGTCTTCATCTCATGGAGCAAAACCTTCATTTGTGCGCTTGTGTCCAGCAGTTCTTCATAGAAACGAGCATCATTCACGAACTTTCCGAGCGTCCCGTCCCCTCCATTAATACGGCCCAGCATCACGTTGATTTGGGCACCGGCGTGGGTCAATTCCTCGCTGGCAGACTGAATGGATGTGGAAACCTTGTCCAGGGCATTCGTGCCCGTGTCCGCCAGGATGCGATAGTCCGCAATGGCGGCATACGCCTGCTTGAGCGTCTCTCGAGCCTGCTCCATGGCTTTGGAGGCCTCCGATGAGGCCTGTGTCAGATTGGCCAGGAATGTCTTGAGGTTCTGCTTGTTCTGATCGTCCCCTGCAATATCATTGGCATTACCCACAAAAGTACGTAAATCCTCCACCAGGGCCTCAAGCTTTTTTTGTGTTTCCTCCGGAAAGAACTCGCTGCTGATACCGGTCTGCCCCTGAATCGTCATGCCATGCACCAGGGGCTCCGTCTCTTTGTCGGGGATGGGGGCCTTGATTTCAATAAAGCTACTGCCCAGACCGCGCGTCATGAGCTTGACCTGACAGTTCCTGGGGATGTCATTGAACTGATTGTCAATGCTCATGGTCACCAGACTCTGGTGGAACCACCTGGGTTCATCATTGGAATCAACGACAATTTTGGCCCGGACTTTTGGGGGCTCAACGGCCGTCACGCGCCCAATTTGATAACCACAAAACTGAATGGGTGTGTCTCTCTGCACACCATTGGCTGCGGTAAATTGGACGTGCACATCATAAGATCGCAGTCTGGCCACCCACAACGGCAGGTCTCCAAATTTAAAAACCAACCACCCGAATGCCAAGAACCCCACCACCACGAACACACCGACGACCAGATTTCGCCGGTTCTGAATGGCTTCATAGTCACTCACTGTCTGCTTCCTTTCAAACGCCGCGGCCTTCCATGAAGAGTTCTCTGATCGCACGCAAGGGATACCCACTTTTATTGAGCCGCTTGATCAGCTTAATCCGTTCAATCGCCTTGTCACTAAACAGTCGGCGACCCGACGCAGTGACCTCTGTAGGCTCCAACAATCCGACCATCAGATAATATTGCAGAGATTCTCTGGAAACGCCAGCCTTTTCTGCGGCCTTACCTATGGATGTTAATGCTTCCTTCGGCTCCACCGGCATCTCCTCATGAGTCACACATCTTTTTATGGCACAAGCCAACAAGCTTTGCAAGCGAGTCGTTCATGGCAGTCCATGAGAGATCGCTGATCGACCGTGTCACCGCCGCTTGCCTGCCCCCCTGACGCCTTGGCCTGGCCATGGTGACCAACACATCAAAGCCACACGGCATCTCCTGCTGATGCACGCGAAAGGTCTCGCGAATCACACGTTTGATCCGATTCCGAATGACCGCATTGCCCTGTGAACGCCCGACCGACACGCCGAGCCGCGTGTACCCCACAGTATTCCTTGCCATATGGACCACCAGAAAAGGATCACTGCAACGATGTCTCTGGGCCAGTACAGCCTTGAATTCACTGTTCTTGACGAGACGCTGCTTCTTTGACAATGTTAAGCGATTCTTCACGTGCCTGTTATACCCATTTTCATAAAATGTAACCACTATCGATTGATGCAAAATGCCTGACCCGTCCGACCTGTCAGCAGTCACCCGCGCAATTTTTATACGCCATACCACACGACAAGTTTCTCAAGCAACCCGGGTTAAGTTGTTTTATCCAAAGGTTTTTCGGACTGCTCCGTGGACACGAAAAAATTGCGAAATAGCCTTTACTGTGCCTGTAAACATCGGTATAGTCGTTCAAACTGTTCATCCATGTAATGCAGGGAGTACTGTACAATGAGACGTAAAAAGAACAATGAAATTTTCTTTTTTGCCGGTGTCATCGTCGTCATCATCATCATCATTGCCATGATCCTCTTCCCAGGCCGTAAACCCGAAGCTGTCGTTGACAACAACACGCCTGCAGAGGCCAACATCGTGCCCGCATTCCCCAATGTAGACACAAACGTCCCGGTCATCGCAACTGAAAACGAATCGCCGGTCGATTCGAACGTAACTGAACCTGAGCCGAAAATAGCGTTATCTAAGGTGATTGATGCGGCAGATGCATGGATGCCTTGTGCCGAGCACCAGGCATGGATCGGCAAAAAAGCGCCAGATTTCACCATCACCGATATTGACGAAAAACAACACTCACTCAGCAGTTATCGCGGCAAGTCTGTGATTGTCACGCTGTGGGCCCCCTGGTATACCCCCAGCAATACTGAGCTGGAGACACTCATCCAGCTGCGTCAGGCCGTTGGCACGGACAAGCTCATGATTCTTGGGGTCTCGTTCGATTCTGATGTCACAGTGCGACGATATGTGAACAAAAACGCCATCAATTTCCCAATTATTTCGGCAGCCACTCAATCGCTGCCTGCCCCCTACAGCACTGGAAAACCCCTGCCATGCTCCATGTTCATCACGCCTGATGGCACATTAAAGCTTTCCGCAAAGGGCACAATCTCTCTGAACGATTACCAGGCACTTCTCATTGCAGAATAGGTTCATTTTTCCCACAGGACAGACCAGTATGTCACGCTCTCCCCGGGGAAAATTCAGTGTGCGCCCATCTTGTGTTAACCTGGGTAAACTGGTGACACATCCAGGACGCTTCGACCGATATTTTCTGTGTTATTAAGCATTTTTTTCACATTCGCGTCCTATAAAACAATAAAGTTTCTTTCCTCTCTGTGCCGACTAGTTATAATAATGACGCAGTATATTAGCATTGGAAAAGGGATTTTTAGCGCTGCGCTTGTCTGGGGATTCCGCTTGAATCAGCAGGCTACGCGAACGGATTTTAGTAGCTGGAGAAAAAAGGCATGAGAACGATAGCGGTAGTTAACCAAAAAGGTGGATGTGGCAAAACAACAGTGTCTATCAATCTGGCAAGTGCCCTTGCAGAAAGCGGGAACAAGGTTTTGCTCGTGGACATGGATGCACAGTCGCACTGTGCCGTTGGTTTGGCAGTCCCGGAAGAACAAATCGAACAGAGTATCTACGACATCCTGATCAGTAAGAGCAGAAATGAACCGGTCAGATTGTCTGAAATCCTCTGGCAGATCAGTGATCGCCTGGAACTGGCACCTGCCAGTATTGATTTATCTGCCTTTGATCAGCAAATGACCGGCGTGGCTGAAAGGGAATCCTGCCTGAAAAACGTACTCGAGGATGTGAAATCCTTATACGACTATGTCATTATTGACTGTCCCCCGGCAGTCGGGCTGCTGACTTTCAATGCATTGCGAGCTGCCACGGACGTAATTGTGCCTGTAGAAACGGGGTACTTTGCCTTGCACGGCCTCAGCAAGCAACTGGAGACCCTGAATATTCTCTGCAATCGCTGCCAGCAAAAGGTTGATGTCAAGGTCCTGGCCAGTATGTATGATATTCGCACCAAAATGGCTCGCGAAATCCTGGCAGAACTGAGAACCCACTTTGCAGACCGCATGTTCAAGACAGTCGTCAATTTCAATACCAAGATCAAGGAAGCCTCCAGCTTCGGTCAGCCCATTAATGAGTATGATCCTGCCAGCAAGGGCCAGCAGGACTTCCAGATGCTGTCAGAAGAGCTCATGGGGGCCAAGGCCAAACGTGAGAACAAGATGATTGTGGACTCGCTTTCGAGTCAGATCGAGGCTATCAGCACCACCGCCAGTCACCTGGCTCGGGCGAACAAGTCCGTCAGAGAGCAGCCCATTGAAATCGTATCTCTGCCCTCGTCCCCCAAGGAAAAGACTGAGCCCAAAACCACAGAATTGGTAACGGCCATGGTTCACGAGCCGCAAGCCGCCCAGGCGCAAGCGTCTGTCCCTCAGGCTGATGAGCCCGCACAGGCACCCGCACCCGAGTTGTCCACCCTCCAGGACACGGAAGAGAAACTGGCAGACTATTATGGCGTGAATCAGGTGTCAGATGCGGTCATGTTCGTCACCCTGTACCCCAGAGCCAGCAGTGTTCAGATTGCAGGTGACTTTAACGGATGGCAGCCTGAGGCTTCCTCTATGGAACGGGTGGGCGAGCACGGCACATGGCGTACCAAGATGGACCTGCCCAAGGGGCGATACCGCTACCGCCTGGTGGTGGACGGCCAATGGCAACAGGATCCATACAATGAAAACATGGAAATGAATCCATATGGTGATTATAATTCTGTGCTGGAAGTGCATTAATCCCTGCTTCCAACACACGCCCGCATTCAAGGCAGTTCCCAACAAGGAGCTGCCTTTTTTTTTCGAAACACTCTGCACGGCCCCCATGCCGTCATACCCCTCGTCGCAATTCCCGGAATGGAAACCAATTACCGTGCCAACCCAGACTGAGCAAGTGACATTCCCGTCCATAAAACTCGGCGTTTATCCTTTCTGTCCTGATTTTTTTCTTGCAAAGAAATCTGCTTCACAGGACAATCATGGGGAACTCAATTCAATGAAATCGGATATGGAAGCCAATAATTTGGGAGGTGTGTAATGACAATTTTCAGCGGTGACGCGCAAAAGCGTTGCGTACAACTGCTTACGTCTTACGCAGCGTTTTGCTTGATCCTGTGTGTCATGGCGGGCTGTAGAACACAAACGAATCCAACGCGTAGTATGGCTCTGGATACGATTCCAGACAAAGAATCGTATCTTTTGTCCCAGCTTCAAACGCGATATCAGAATCCGGATGTCCACTGTGAATTGGGGAGATACTACCTGAACGAAGGCTTGTTGGACAAGGCCAAATACCATCTGCAAACAGCATTGGGGTTCGATCCTGCTCACAGGACGGCACAGGCTGCCTATATAAAGCTGATTTCCAAACTGGAAGGCGACATGGCAGCTCAGCAGCTTTGTGCTCAATACCAGCGGCCCCTGATGTCCAGCACCACGGAACTGATCAAGCTGGCCAAGGCCCTGGGCGACGAGGGCATGGATACCCTTTCTTTGAGCTGTTTTCAAAGAATCCTCAGCATTCATCCCGATTCCGCAGAGGCCAATCGTCAACTCGGTTACTTTTATCTGGCCAGAAAAGACAATGAAAAGGCCAAACTCCATTTTTCACGGAGTTTTGACTTGAATCCTAACCAACCCGACGTGGCAGGAGAATTAGGTCGCATGGGAGTGACCATTGAAACACCGGATCTTCCCCCTGTACCCAACAGTTGAGTGTCAGACGTTCACAAAGGCTTTTAGCAGATTTCTGTTAGTGCTTTTTTTCGTTGCCCCGTTGCGAACGGATTCGCGCGGGGTATTTTTTGTCCATTTCAAGCCATGCCTGCCCTCAGCCTTTTCTGCAGAGAACAATTCAAGGATGCCGATATAATAGGGGGCCATGGTCTGGCTCGAGCATGAGTCCAAATGGTGGTTTTTATGTGTTTTTGGAATGATCCAAGTAAGTCTGAAATGTTTATTAATGTATCGCGAGGAATGGCGTGGCGAGAAAGAAGCAGAATAAGAAGAAAAAAAAACCCGTTGAATTTGGCCCTGGCGCCATGGCGGCAATGTATTGTTTTGGAATCATCTTTGCCCTGGTCCTGCTTTTCAGTTGCTTAAGCTTTGATATTGCCGACTATCCGAGTTCTTATGCGTATCCCCTCAACTCGCCCACTTCAAACTGGTGTGGCACTGTGGGTGCGTTCTTCGCCTATTACCTCATGTACAGCGTTGGCCCAGGCGTCTTTGTCATCATCATCAGTGTCATCCTGTATTTGGCTGCAAAACTGCTCAGACGAAACATTGACCAGCTGGTATTTCGGGCGATCGGGCTGGCCCTGTTAACTGTGGCAATTTCCAGCAGTTTCCAGTGTCTATGGCCTGCCAGGCTGTTTGTCTTCCCCTTTGGATCAGGCGGTGCTCTGGGGATTGCCACTGCGGACCTGCTCAAGGAAAATTTTGCCCAGGTGGGCACCTTTATCCTGATCATGGCCATCTGGATCGTGGGCCTGATCCTGGTGGCGGACGATTTGATCCTGGCCCTGCCGCTTTTTGCAGGAAAATTTCTCATGCGACTTCTCGGCATTGCCACGCCGGCCTGGGCTGTGGCAGTGGACCAATCCGACAGACTGGGGCAGATCTGGCAGAAACTCAGTGCCCAGCAGAAATCGAAACGTCGCCCCCTTCGATCAGCCTTTTCTCAGGACCCCGGCTTGGATGCGGTCCTGGAAGCGGAACTCGATCTGGATGAGGATGAGTATGAGGAAGACGAGTACGAAGACGAAGAGGGGGATGAGGATGAGTATGAAGATGCAGAGGAGGAGGAGGACGAGGAACCCGTTGAACCCGAAGCCAAGCCTGCTGAGAGGCAGTCCACATTCGAACGCCTCAGGGCACTGGCCATTAACCGCAGTGCCATACAGCCTAAATCCACGAAGCCCTATGTTCAGCCTTCATACGATGACTACACATTACCACCCCTGAGCCTCCTGGCAGAACCTGAATACGGCTATGCTGAGGAACAGGAGCAGGTGGTCAAGGACAAGGCCGCCATTCTTCAGCGCTTCCTCTCAGAGTTCAATGTCAAGGCCCACGTCATTGCCGCGGAGACCGGCCCTGTGGTGACCATGTACGAGGTGGAACTGTCAGCGGGTGTCAAGGTCAGTCAGATTACCGGTCTGTCCAATGACATGGCCAGGGCCCTGAGTGTCGGGGCTGTTCGCGTGGTCGCACCGCTGCCTGGAAAGCATACCATTGGCCTTGAAGTACCAAACAGCAAAAAAGAAACCGTGCGAATCCGAAGTATGTTCGAGGACTCCGGCCAAAAACACGGGAAGATGGCCATCCCCCTGTTCCTCGGCAAAGATTCTTCCGGTGAATCTCTGGTCTCTGACCTGGCCAAGATGCCCCACATGCTCATTGCCGGAACCACGGGTTCAGGAAAGAGTGTGTGCATCAACAGTATTATTGTCAGCATCCTCATGACCAAACGGCCGGACGAAGTCAAACTCATCCTCGTGGACCCCAAGATGGTGGAAATGACGGCCTACAACACCGTACCGCATCTCATGTGCCCGATTGTCACAGAAACACCCATGGCAGTCCAGATCCTCGAGTGGGCCACAGTCAAGATGGATGAGCGGTATGCTGTACTGGCCGAAGGCAGAGTCAAGAACATCGCCGACTTCAACAAGCTCGGGACCGAAGAAGTCATTCGGCGCTTCAAGCCCACGACACCGGATGAAGAGGCCAAGATTCCCAAAAAATTACCATACATCGTGATCATTATTGACGAGCTCGCTGACCTGATGATGACGGCGTCCAAGGAAATTGAAAGCTATATTGTCCGTTTGGCCCAAAAGAGCCGTGCTGTGGGCATTCATATTGTGCTTGCCACACAGCGACCTCAGGCCACGGTGGTCACCGGCCTGATCAAGTCCAACATGCCCACCCGTATTGGCTTCAGGGTCGCCGCACGCATGGACAGCCGCATCATCCTCGATCAGAACGGTGCAGAAATGCTCCTTGGAGAGGGCGACATGCTCTTCCTCAAGCCCGGGACGAGCGATCTCATCCGGGCCCAGGGAACATTCCTGGATGACAATGAAATCCGCCATATTGTCCGGCACCTCAAGGAAGTGGCGGAGCCTCAGTTCCATCCGGAATTGACACAGCTGAAACACGTGGACACCAGCGAGATGCAGAAAGATGATCTCTTTGATGATGCCGTTCGGGTGGTTCTGGCCAGCAAGCGCGGGAGCGTGTCTCTCCTGCAGCGTCGACTGAGCATTGGGTATGCCAGGTCATCCCGCATCATTGAAATGATGGCAGCCTCGGGCATTCTGGGAGAATACAAGGGCAGTCAGGCCAGAGAGGTCATGATGACACTGGAAGAATACGAGGCCATCTGCGCACAGATGGAGGCAGATGCCGCCAACGGCTATTCAGACATGGCAGAATCTCAGCCGGAAGAACCTGCGTATGTCAGTGAAGGCCAGCGTGAATATATGGCCATTGACAGTGCGGAAGAGACAGAAGACCCTGACGCAGACGAGGCGCTTGAAGATGAAGACGAAGAGGAGGATGAATTTGAAGAAGGCGAGGAAGAGGAGTACGAAGAGGTAGACGACGAAGAGGACGAAGAAGACGAAGAGGACGAAGAGGACGAAGAGGAGGAGGAGGACAAACGTAAGACACCTCGTAAGAAAGCCCTTCAGGAAGAGGAGGAGTATGAATACGAGTACGAGTTCGAATAGCCAAATCAAACGAGTCCAACCGAAATAAAAAAGAAAGGGTCGAGTTTTTCAGCTCGACCCTTTCTTAATTCATTCAGTTGACCGCCGCGTTACTTGACCACGTCCACCTCTTTCGGTTCGGTGTCTTCCGGCTGGATCGGCGTCACCTTTTCGGATGGTTTTTGAGAATTGACCAACGCAGTCAGGACTTCTCTGCTCTGCTGTTTCTGATTGGCATCGACCTGTTCAACCCGGACAGCCAGGGTCGACTGTGTCTCCTGAATCTGCTTCAGTGCGGCGCTAAAGGCCTTCATATCACTGGCAAGCTGGGTCCGGCGTACCGCATCCTGTTCCTGAAGAGCCTTCATCACCTGGGTCAATTCTGTAATCTGAGACACCAGGTTGGTTTGAAGTGATGACACGTTCTGATCCACCTGCCCCAGGCTTTGTTCAAGCTTGGCGACACGTTTGGCCAGAGTCTGATTCTGATTTTCCCACGCCTGCTGTTTTTTATCAATGGCCTGACTGATCTTGGTCTGATCCTCCTGCAGCCTCTGAATCTGATTAACCATATCCTGTGACATGTTTTTCTGACTTGTCAGATGGTCATTCAATCCCACCTGAGTCTTAGCCATCGCCTGAAGCTGCTGATCCAGGTCGCCCTTGCCGGTTGTGATCGCCTGATTCATGGCGGTCTGAAACGCATTGACCTGTCTCACTCCCTGTGACAGGTCTGCATCCCCGGATTGAACCTGCGTGCCCAGGGAGACTTGCCCTGCTTTGAGGTCCTGGGTATCCCTGGCAACGGCCTGCGTGGTGGCAGCCACACCCGCCAACGAACCATTCAGAGCGCTCTGCTGCCTTGACACGGCATCGACCTTGCCCCCCACCGCATCTTGCGATTGAGTCACCAGATCCTTGATCTCCTCCTGTCCCTGTAGTACGGCATCCGCCTTTTGAGACATGGCTTTCTGGTGGGTGCCCATCAGATCCAGTGTGTTCACCAATTGAGTTTGATTCTGGTGTGTCACGCGCTGCAATGTCGCCTGCTGCTCCATCAAGGTGGTGGTATTGCTGACCACGGTGTTGGAGGTGACCTGAACGTTGTTCACAGCCCGGTTAGTCTGGTTCTGATTCTCCTGCAACTGCGTCAGAGCCTGTCTGATCTGCCCTCCCTCCTGCGTGAGGCCCTGTTCAAGTGACGCCTGTTTGTCACGCATACCGAGCGCCTGCCTGGCAGTCTCATCCGTGGTATTCTGGATGGTGTCGGCCGTTGCCTGAACACGATTCACGCTCTGCTGCAACTGCCCCTGATTCTTCTCCAGTTGGGTGAGGCCCTGGCGAATGTGCGTCCCTTCCTGAGCAAGGCCCTGATCCAGTTTTGATTGCTGATCCCGGATCGCACGGGTGTCTGTGGCAATGCCTTGAGTCGTCCCCTGGATCTGTATGACCGTGTCCCGTGTGGATTGTTGGGTGGACTCAAGACCGGTCATGGCCTGAATCACGGTGTCATGGCGTTGATCTTCGAGCTGGTAGAACTCGGACTGGTCACTGGCAATCGACTCCGTCTGCTTCTGGGTCGCGACAGCCGTGGCTTCCACGTTTTTCATGGTCTCATGGAGCTTCTTCTGATCCTGCCCCACAGCCTCCACTGCCGAGCCCACGGTCTGATTGCCCTGCTGCATGGCATCATTGATCCGTTTCTGTTCCGCTTCAATGGCCTTGACATGCTCGCCCATGTCCACGGCCACCTCGTGATGTCCCTTGATTTGCTCGGATAGGCCTATCTGATTCTGAACCGCGGTATTGAGGCCCGCATCAATGGTATCGGCGCGCTGACTCACCAGGGCGTTTTGCTCTGCATTGGCCTTCTGAAGATCCGTTTGCACATTGGCAATCTGCTTTGACAAACGCTGTGCCTGCTGATTGGTCGAACGCTGGAGTTGCTTCTGACCGGCGCTCACGTCGTCGATCTTGGCCACCAGCATGGACTGGTTTGCCCGCATTAAATCGGTCTGGCCTTCCTGGGACTTCTGAACACCTGTCACCTGGTCCGCCACACCTCGCGTGGCTGCCACACCCTGAGAGGCCACAGTCATGATCCCGGCCTGTCCTTTTTCCAGACTGGCGAATGCTTCAACCGCCGCGTTTCGCAAATCACTTTGTCCCTGCTGCACAGTGGCAAAGCCGGCCTGGGTCTGTGTCTGATTGGCGGCCATGGCCAGCTGCATGGTGTCCTGGCCGGCATCCAGCTTCTGCACGCCTTCATCAATCACGTTCGCAGTCCCGGCCACGCCATTGACCGACTCCTGCAGGGTGCGTTGATGCTCCTCAACACGCATAATGCCGGCGAACCATTTTCTGCTGAACTCCCGGGTTTCTTCTCTGAGCTTTTCCTGCTCATAGCGCGTGGCTCTGGCCTCTGCCAAGGCCACATTGTTGCCCTCTTGAACCCGTTCAATCCTGCCCTCCAGCATGGCCTGTGACATTTCCATCTTCCTGGCAAGCAAAAGAGTCTGACGTGAATTTTGATCGACCTTTTCCTCCAGGACCACCTGATTGGACTCCATGCGTTTCAGGCGTTCATTGCAGCCTGTGGCACTGACAAGAAAAAGAAACAAGACGCCAAGCCAAGTAATCCGGCCAAACCATGAGAACCCACCAACTCCGTTTGTCCTTTCCATACCAATCCCTTTCTATTTACCCGGATAATTGCTTAAACCAATATTCATATGATTCGAATACCCAAGAAGCCCCGCAAAATAGAGCTCCATCTCATCAATAACCTATTATTCCTAAGAACCCCCCTTTTAGTACTGATAGATAAGATTTATACCATTGCGGTATACGGGTGGGCAAGTAAAACCTGGTGTCTTTTGTGGATTATTATGAAAGTATGGATAAACAGGCTAACCTCGATAAATTCGACCTGTTTAAAAAGAGGAAGGTTGTCAAAACGGGGGACACTACTCAATGGCATCCTGGATATGGGTCTCTGCCATCAACTGTTCAAAACGTTCAGAATTGTCATCATACCAGACTGTAATGCGGTAAAAATCGTCTGTCATACCCTTGGCTTCCGATATCGAGATCACGCGGAATCCCTTGATATCAGTATTACAAAACTTCACGACCTTCTTCTTCAGCTCATCCGCATTTCCGGAAAAAGCCGGCCTGTTGAACTCTTTGAACAGCACTGCCATGTCGACCACCTTTCACAACAAGTATCACTCGGATCAAAAACCAAGTTAATACTATTATAAACGTAGAAACGAATGATGCAATGAGAACTATATCGGGTTTTTTCCATAAAAAAAAGCCGACCCCAGGGCCGGCTTTGAAAAAACGTGCAGTTGGAACTCGTCTCAATAGCGATAATGCTCGGGCTTGTACGGCCCCTCCACAGGCACCCCAATATACTCCGCCTGCTGCTTGGTGAGCTGAGTGAGCTTGGCACCGAGGCGTCCCAGATGCAGACGGGCCACTTCCTCATCCAGCTTCTTGGGCAGGGTATAAACATCAGTCTTCAAATCCTGCTGGGCCAGCATAATCTGGGCCAGGCATTGATTTGTAAAACTGTTGCTCATCACAAAGCTGGGATGTCCGGTGGCGCAGCCCAGATTGACCAGCCGGCCCTCTGCCAGCAGAATGATGGATCGACCGCTTTTGAGGGTCCACTTGTCCACCTGGGGCTTGATCTCCTCCCTGGTGCATTCGGGGGTCTTCGTCAGATACTGAGTATCGATTTCGTTGTCAAAGTGGCCAATGTTACAGACAATCGCCTCGTTCTTCATCTGCTCCAGATGATCCCCGGTGATCACGTGGTAATTGCCGGTCGTGGTCACAAAAATGTCCCCTTGAGACGCGCCCTCCTGCATGGTTGTGACTTCATACCCTTCCATGGTGGCCTGCAGCGCACAAATCGGGTCAATTTCAGTCACCAGCACGCGTGCGCCGAGGGCTTTCATGGAATGAGCACAGCCCTTCCCCACGTCGCCGTATCCGCACACCACCACAATCTTGCCTGCGACCATCACATCCGTGGCACGCTTGATCCCATCGGCCAGAGACTCACGGCAGCCGTACAGATTATCAAACTTGGACTTGGTCACAGAGTCGTTCACATTGATGGCCGGGAAAGGCAGTTCACCGGATTCCTTCATCTGGTACAGGCGATGCACACCGGTCGTGGTCTCTTCGGACACGCCGCGAATCCCGTTGCCAATCCGCGTCCATTTCTGAGGATCATTCTGCAGACTGGCCTTGAGACGGGCAATGACGATCTGGAACTCATGATTGTCATAGGTCTTGTCCAGCAGAGAGGGATCCTTCTCCACCTTCATGCCCCAGACCACGAACATGGTGGCATCGCCCCCGTCGTCCACGATCAGATCCGGGCCTGAACCATCCGGCCAGGTCAGGGCCTGCTCAGTACACCACCAGTAGTCTTCCAGGCTCTCACCCTTCCACGCAAACACAGGTGTCCGACCAGCCTTGGCAATGGTGGCGGCAGCATGATCCTGTGTGGAGAAAATATTACAGGAAGCCCAGCGCACATCGGCCCCCAACACCTCCAGGGTCTCAATGAGCATAGCAGTCTGGATGGTCATGTGTAAAGACCCCATGACTTTCAGGCCTTTAAGCGGTTTTTCCTGACCATATTTTTCCCGCGTGGCCATCAGGCCCGGCATTTCGTTTTCAGCGAGCTGCATTTCCTTGCGACCCCAGTCAGCCAGATTCAGGTCTGCAATCTTGTAGGGCAATGTCAGATCCAGGTTCGCTACTTCACTACTTGCGTCAGCCACACCTTCCATAAGGGGCTCCTTTCTAACGGTTTAATAATTTGTGCGACACTATAGTACAAATCCGCCGGAGGTTCAATCTTTACCTTGACGAATCCCTTTAATGCCGCCCCTTGCCCGGTCTTTTCTTGAAAATGGCAGTCACATGTGAAAATTGACAAAGAAGGCATACACGTTAAAGGTGATGACCATAAGGCAGACGAAACGGGTCAGGCGGGGCACTATCACGCTAATCACCCAGACGGCAAAGATCTGGTAGAGCTTGCCCAGCAAAGGCCCGACAATCGGACCATACCCAAAACTCAGCATTCGAACGACCCAGTTCATCTCCGGTCCGGGACCTGTTTGAAGCATGAAGTACATCGTGGACACAGCATCCATCAGCGCCGTACCGGTCACGAGAATCAGCAGGAGCCAATGCCTTTTAAAAAGTAGGTATTTCCCGGCTTCTATATCAATGTCTGCGTCCAATATTTTCATAGGCAGATTCAAGATACCTCATAACGGGTTATAGGATCTCTATCTTGGCAGTAAGTATCACGAAAATCAATCTTGCTTTGTGCAATTTTGGCCTGTGTTTTTCAAAATTTCTGACTTTTTTATGCGCCCGATAATACCGACCTCCCCAGCACTGCCCACCCTCATTGCAAATCCCGAAAAGATATTATTGGACGAAATCGTGACATCAAGGTAGCATGGGTTTTACACGCCTCTTAATGGGTACTTCCCTCGTTGACTTTTTGCCGATTATAGAGGTATCATGAACTCAGGTTTCAGATGAATTGAAGCCCTCTATAAGGATAAAGGCAATGATTGCAGCATGCTCAAACATGGCTATTACATTTAGAACAGAGCGATTCGTGACACGCCATGTCACCATCGCTTTTTCTATGGAATGAGAACGGAGCTGAGTCACATGAAGAAAAGCGATGCCACGTGGATCGACCAGAATGTCCCGTCACTTCGCCACAAGCTTATTGCCACAGTGTCCATGGAAGGGTATATCCCAGAACTGACCGGTGATGCGCGAGAAGCCAACACCAAAGGCGGGCTGGGCGTGTACTTTGGTGACAAACTCGAAGGCCTTGCAGCCACAGGCATGCACAATGCCCTGGGGTGCATGCCGTTGTACCACAAACGTCTCGTCCAGTACATCCACCATGGACGCCAGACGCTCTCCTACAAGGACGTCTCCTATAAAGATCAACCTCTGGTCCAGGTCATGGACGAAGACGATCACCCCATGCGACTGGAAGTCTGGGGATTCAACACCTACAATCCCAGCCAGGAAGTACGCTACGACGTTGATGTCTACTGTGTCAACCGGGGCGGTACGCCTTTGTATATGTTCAACTGTCCGGACGTGTTCGATGTCCTGTATCCGGACAATGCCACGCACCAGAACGGGCGCCGGCATCGTTTCCTCCAGGAGACCGTGTTTGCCCAGTGCGTGACCAAGCTGTTCAAGGAGCTTCGCCTCGTGCCGGATGCCCTGCTCATCAATGAGGGCCATGTGGCTGTCGCCGCCGCCATGACACGGGGTGACCCGACCTTTGAAAAGACCGCCATTATCTACACCAATCATACGGTCGTCCCTGCCGGCCTGGAAGTCTTTGACATCAGCGAACTGGCCAGCAACGATGAAGGACGCGCCAGATATCTGATGCGTTTCCCGCCGAACAGCTGGCAATGGCTGTGGAAGAAATTTATCGTGGAATCCGACGGAAAAATCATGATTGATTTTTCCAAGGGCGCCCTGGAAATCTGTAGTGCCGCCAATGCCGTCAGCGCCGAACATGCTCGTGTGACACGGGCCCTGTTTCCCGGACAAAAGAGACACATAGTCCCTATTCTGAATGGATCAGGTGACACCTGGGTCCTGAACGAGCTGTTGAGTATGGAACAGGAAGGCGTGACACCCGCGCCGGAGGATCTGATGACCTTCACGCAGCTCGGCAAGCGTCAGGCCTTTGATGAAATTCGGAAACGGACTTCCGGCCTGACCAATCGCTGGGGTGACGTCATCAGCGAACACGGGATCGAACTCGATCTGAATAAACCGACACTGTGGCTCGTGCGCCGCATGGTGGAATACAAGAGTCAGTACCCGATTCTCAAAGACATCGTACATGTCATCTGTGCAGACCGTGACCAAACCGTGGATACCCTGTGGGGCCCCATGCAGGGGCTGGGCATGCAGGTCGTGATCGGTGGTATCGCACCGCAGGACGCCCATGAAGAATACTGGGTCGAAGAATTTCTTGAATGGATGGAATACCCCAATCTGGAAGGACGCTTTGTGTTTGTGCCGGGATGTGACACGCATCTGCTCAGATACCAGGCCATCGGTGCGGACATCTGCGTCAACTGTCCTCAGCCCAACAAAGAGGCCTGCGGGACCAGCGATCAGCGCAGCGCACGCAACGGCAATCTGAATATTGCCATGTACAGCGGCGGACCGCCGGAATACCTGGAAGACCACAAAAGCGGGATGCTCATTGGGCCCTACATCAACAACAAGGAATTCTACGAAGTGGCGCCCAAAGATGTATTGGACAGACTGAGCACCCTGTCAGAATTGTACTATGCACATCACGAACAGGGTGACACGCGATGGCAAAACATGAAACTCCAGGCGTATCTGTCCAGCGAAAAGGTCACCGCCAAGGCCATGGAGGCCCGGTATGCCTATGTCTATGCCCAGGCCATTTCAGACCGTCAAAAGAATCTTACCCCCGAACAGCTCTGTGACACCATGCCTCTGTATCAAATAAAGGCACGCACCAAGTTCCAGGGAAGAATTGCCTAACACCAAATAACGGCACGCCAGCCGTCATAATGATTCGACAAGGCTTGTCTTTCGGGGCAAGCCTTTTCGATTATTTGTGGTGAACGACCAGACAGGGCTGAGGCTGGACCCTTCTACCGTATGAGCCTGCACCTGCCAGAAATAGGTCGTACTGGGTTCAAGATCCCTGGGGGTAAAGCAGGACACATTCAGTTGGGAAGCCACCTGAGTCAGGGCATCAGGAGCCAGCCCCATGGAGACATCAAAGACAGGAATGAGGTGACTGAAGTGGGTCGCTCGCGTCACCCACTCCCAGCCGTCACAGAGCCCCGCTTCATCCGGGCAGATCAAAGCACAGTCACAGCGCCCCTCGTAGGCCTCACCCGGGATAAAATCATCATTGTAACTGGCAAACAGGATGCCCTCCACCTCCAGTGTGTCGGGATGCACGACAGGCGACCCGGAACTGCCGCCATTGACGTCCAGATCTGTTTCAAAATACGATGGATCACGGTTGTCGAGGACCTGACCATGGTCGCTGTACTTCCGGGGCAGTCCCAGCGGATGACCAATGACCAGCAGATCGTTCACGTCATCTGCCAACTGTCCCTGCCTGCGCAACGGCAAGGGTGACCGACCCGTGACTGCCCGATCCAACTGCACCAGGGCCCAATCGGGCATACCATCGTTAAAGGCCAAAACCTTCTCCATCGTATAGATATTGTCCGGGTCCACAATGACGGCCGGTGTGTTGGCATCGGCCATCACAAAGTCAAAGACCACCACCTTGTCCAGACCGTAGTCGTTTGCGCAGGACACCACGTGGCCGGCAGTCGCCAGGATCTGAGGGGCGACCAGAAACCCTGTGGCCGATCCGGGTGCAGGTTGATCACGGAACCGTTCTTCCGGGCAGAGCAACCGTCCGGTCAACACGGCGTACTCTTCTCCAAGTGACCCGCTGAACAGGGTGACTGTCCCATCCCCATTGTCCAGGATGTTTTCCGGAACCATCAACATGGCCACAGCCTGACCGACGGCCAATCGGTTGGCATCCTCCACGTCATACTCGTCCACACGGTTGTCCTCACCGTAAATGGTCATGGGCGTCATCATCGAAGGCGCCGCAATTTGCAGTGACACAATCGGTGACTGGCCGAGAGCAGGTTCCGTGCCGTCCCAGCAGAGCATCGTGGCCGGACTGATGTCCCGGGCCTGATCCGCGGGATACGGATCAAGAGACGTCAACAGGGCAGTGTCGCTGACCTGTGACACCAGAAGGGTATAATTTCCACTGGTCTGTGCATACCCGGCCACGCGAATCAACCATTGCGTACCTGAGGCCACAGGCATCATGATCTGAGGCTGGCCAAAACAGGTCATATCACTGCACGCCAGTTCCGCCATGCTGCAGGGATCAAACACACTGAGAATCGAATCGAATGTACTGCTGATCACCTCAACCTTGAACAGACCGTCTCGGGGGGCAGTGAAACGATGCCACACGTCCCGGCTGTCCCGGATGCCGCAATGACTCAAGGCCTCTCCCGTGGCTTCGCGGCTGGTACCTGAATAGACCTCGTCCAACCGGATCTCGACGGCCTGATTCGGATCATCGTGAACAGGAGCCGCCAGGCCCACGATGACCCCGGTATGAAGAACCACAAATATGGCCAATAATCTAGACAGTAATTGCTGCACGCAGAAACCCATTCTCAATAGTCATCACCCATGAGCCCCTATTATAGCAAATGCGGTCCGGATTCCGTGTCAAAAAAAACGTGTTACTTTCGCAAAGTGAGGCACTTCGCTAAAGCGGTTCAGAGTGCACGTCCACCAAGGGACCTCTGGCCGGGGTTCCAGGTTCACAGTTCATCAAGTCAAGCAGCTTTATTTTGGCCAAAGTCTTGTAGCGAGTGAGAATCGTATCAACAGAAGCCGCTACCATCGCAACTTTTTTTTGACAAGATAGACAAATCCGGGGGTGCGGCATAGTCTATACTTGTGAACCGGTAAAAACCTGTGGATGACTGGCTTGGACAAGACAACGAGAGATAAGGCGATTCAGACGGCTTTGGCTTCAGGCGACCCTGTGGCAGTGGAATGGCTCTGGGAGGATTATTCAGAGGATCTGTTTGCATTTTTGTGTGGTTTTCTGGGGCGTCGCCCGGAGGCTGAGGACTGCCTGCAGCAGGTGTTCATCACACTGGTGCAGAAACGTGATCGGCTGGCCCAGGCCCGGAGCTTGAAGGCGTATCTGTTTCAGATGGCCAGGAACGAAGCCCGGACACTGCTGAAGCGTGTCTCATCACGGACCCCGGCGTCATTGCAGACGGATTGGCTTGTCACAGGCAGCTCTGAAGTGGGTCTTGACCTGCGCGACCAGATGGTCTGGGCGTTGAATCAACTGCCTGAGAAACAGAGAACCGTACTCGTCTTTAAACTATATCGTGAACACACCTTTTTGGAGATCAGTGACATGCTTGGGCTTTCACCAAATACCGTGGCCAGTCAGTATCGTTATGGTCTGGCCAGGCTGCGAACCCTGCTGGGGGACAAGATCCATGAGTCATGAAGCACACATTGAACGCCTTGCCAAATCGTTTCGGCTCAATGGCCCATCAGAGTCCCTGAAACAACAGGTCCTGACCTCAGCCCGTTCCGTCTGGGCAGCCCCGGACGGGACGAAGGGACACGCTGACTCACTCAAGCCCTACTTTGCCGCTTTGGCTGCCACCGTGCTGATGCTTATCTCCGTGAATGCCACTGGCAACTATGCCGCACAAAGCAGACAATCTAACGATTATGTGGTGACTGTACGCCCCTGTCAGACCTCTCAGTTCAATGAAGAATTGAGTGCCAATCTGCCTTACGGGCGAAGCATGGCCCTGTGCATTGTGGGTGTCAGTCGTGCACAGGGGAAGAACTACTTCCATCAATTGCAGACGTTGTTGTCACAAGGAGCTTCCTTATGAAAGATAAAACGAAGAAAAGGATAAAACGAGTCCTTGTTGTGATCGTGGTTCTCGGCGTGATCTATGCCTTGGCGTTGGGCATAGGTCTGGCCAAACTGCATAACGTACATCATGCCTTAAAAGCCAGTGGACGTCCCATGACACTCGACGCCGTGATTCCCGCACCCGTTGCCGATTACGAAAACGCCGCCCTGCTCTACAGCAGTGCCATCGCGCTGCTCAAGGCCGAACCTGCGGACGAAGTGTCTCTGATGGAGCATCTGAAAACTCTCCTCAAGACTGTTCAGGCCGATGAGCCCAATGAAGCCGCGCTCCAGGAAATAGACCGCTGGCTCGACACCGATCTCATGAAGGAATCCTTCTCTCTCGTCAAAAAAGGCACGCAGCGTTCGGATTGTCGCTTCGACCTGGACTATGAAGACGGCTTTGACATTCAAATGACGCATCTGCAAGGGCTCAGAACGCTCATGCGTCTCATGGCACGTCAGGCAGAGCGTCTGGCATTGCAGGCGCAGTACGACCAGGCCTGGCAGCTCACAGAGACCATGGCCCGGTTTGCCGAAGCCTCGCGTGAGGAACCCCTGCTGATCAATCAACTGGTGAGAATCGCGCAGATCAATGTCGTACTCGAGGCCATTGAGACACTCTGCAGGACGTCCATTCCGTCCAAGGCACAGGCTGTCACACTCGACCATCTGTTTATCTCATTTGCATCCAGGGAGCCCATGGCAAAGGCCCTGGATGGAGAACGGCTGATATGCGACAGCACGATCTTTGGCTCACGTGACCGCACCCAGCTCTACCGGGTCCTGGAAATGCCCGGCGATTCAGAACGTTTTCTTTTGGCTGCGTACATGCGTCTTGCCAGGCCCGTGCTTCTGGCCGACCGCGCCTACTACCTTCGTGTTATGGATACGGTAAGCCGGTTGTATGAAACACCGTATGCGTCCCTCACAAAGACGGCCTTTGACATCACCGAAGATCCTCCAGCCTGCTATCTGATCACCCGCATGTTCCTGCCTGCATACTATCGCGTTTACGAGCTGAACACCACCATGGTCGCCCGTCTTCGCATCACAAAAATCGGCCTGGACCTGATAGAACATCGCCAGGCCCAAGACACCTTTCCGGACACATTGAAAGACTGGCCTCAAGATGTCATTGAGGATCCGTTTACCGGTGCCTCTCTGATCTATCACAAAGAGGCCAACGGCTTTCTCCTGTACAGCCTCGGGCCGAACAAGGTCGACGACGACGGCCAGGTCAACACCAAAGACAAACGAGAAGGTGACATTGCCTGGCACTACAGCCAGCCGCAATAAACCAGGGTGTACTACGTCTTCTGCTTGGTCCTGAGAATGGTTTTCCGCAGATAGTGATACAGCGGTGAGCACAGGGCAAAATCCTGGATAAGGGTGTCGACCAGTGCAGGCCCCAGAATTGTTTTGTCAATCTTGCGCTTACAGGAGAGGTAGAAGCTCTTGTGACTAACGAGGATTGGGCACGGAATAATGTCCGTGCAGGACCTTCCACTGCCCGTCACGCAGGACAAAGACCATGGATACGGCAAATTTGGAGTCAAAGGTCCGACCATCTGTCAGTGTGACTTCTGTGGTTCCGGTACCGGTCAACAACGCGGATTCTGAAGACAAGACTGTGACAAAGGTCTGATCATAGGTGCGGGTAACCTTTGACAGTCCTTCATACCCTTTCCTCACGGCATCATAGGCCTCATTACTGGTCTTGAACAGGATCCCGTCCTGGATGATCATGCCATTGTCAAAATCCAGGATACAGTCAAAGAAGGTGTCCACATCCAGGCCGGAATCCGTCATTTGCTGATGTACCTTGAGCACGGCCTGCCTGATGACGTCTTCATTGTCCACGGAACCGCTGCCTGCCTGAAATGCCGCCACACAGGTCATGCATAGCAATGTCAAACCAATCACTGTCTTTCGCATGAGTCACCTTTCTTAATTCTGAAGTTATGCAAACTTCAAGTTTTCAGATAACCGTTTACGGTGCAAAAAATACGTCTTTCTGAAAACTGCCTACTGAAAACTGAACACCACAGGGCTTTCTGCAAAAGTCCTGTTCATTGTCAACGGTCTGGGGAACAACAGAAAGAAAAAAGGAGGGGGCTGATCCTTGCGGGTAGACAGGAGGTTGTTTTAGGTCTCAGCCCCTCCGTCAGATACCTTGAGAAACCTAAGCTAAATAGTAACTGCTCGAGAGTCTCTCAAACTGCACCATTCACGGTAGTATTAATTATGCGTTTTTCTCGGTCCTTTGTCAACCCGCAGGCCAAATTGGACTCAAAAAAAACGTGCTGCCTCGAAATCCCTTCGAAACAGCACGTTATTGGCGTTCATTTGGCTAAATGCTCACTTATTTTTTTGTGGCATCCGCGTTTTCATTGGGATCTTTAATGGGTGCCATGGCCGTCATATGTCTTTCGAAGATTTTATTCAATTCTTTGTCATTTTGAATGTTGCTGAGGCTACGTTCTTTATCAGAAATCGGGGTTAATGCCAGGGCATCTTTAGCCACGAAGGGTGTCAGGAAGATTAGTAATTCTGTCTTGGTGCTTTCTTTTTCTGTCCGTCTAAACAGCGCACCGGCCAGGGGGATGCTGCCCAGGATGGGTACTTTTTTGACGGTATTCGTGCTCTTGTCTTCAATCAAACCACCAATGACAATGGTCTGACCTGTCATGACAGCCACCTTGGTCGAGGCGGATCGCGTGGAAAAGGTGGAGGCAAAGACACCATAGCCAATATCAACCTTTTCAGTGCTTTGAGTCGTGATCTTGGGCGTGACGGTCATGTTGACCAGACCATTGGGGTTAATCGATGGCGTGACCGTCAACGTGATACCGATGTCATCACGATATGTGTAGTTCACTGTGATGATTCCCGTACTCGTGGTATTACTGTTTTCTGGGATTGCGACTTCGTCGGCCACTGTAATGGTGGCGGCCTGGGTGTTGCTGGTCAGGTTGTATGGCCTGGTCAGCACATTCAATTTACCCGTCTCCTGTAAAGCCGAGAGCTTGAGATCAAGATCTCCAGCAAAACTGCTGACGCTCAGTCCTGTTGTAGGGCTGCCAAAGGTCGTTGACCCACTGATGGTCGTGTCATTTCCGTTGAGGAGATCTATATTCGAAAACTCAAACCCGAGATCCAGGCTGTCCTTAAGCGTGACCTCTGCAAACAGAACCTTGATCAGCACCTGGCCCACAGGCTTGTCCAGTTCATCGATGATGGGCTTGACGAGTTCGTAATTCTTGGCAGAGGTCATGACCAGCAGGATATTGCTCTCTTCATCGGCCTCGAAGTAGGTCTCTTCATCCAGTCCCCCTGCCGAACCAGTGCCAGTGCCCGAAGTGCCGCCGCTCGATGTGGTTTGACCGCCGCCGCCACGGCCGCCGCCGCCCTGAAACGTCTGATTGTTTCGGCCTGTGTTCGCCTGATTCAAATTCTGGATCTCATCGAACAGGCTGTTCAGGATCTCCATGACATTGGCGGCATTGGCGTTCTTGAGGGGATAGGGAAAGATCCGGCGTTCCTGCTCGGGATTGGCATCCAGCTCCTTGATGATCCCTTCAATGACGATCAGGGTCTCCGGCGGACCGCTCACAACAATGGAATTGGTCCTTGAATCTGCAGAGGCAATCACTTCTGCATTGGAGCCGCTTGATTGCGTGGCCTGTGGCTGACCAAATCCACCGCCTCCTCGGAACGTCCGAGTGCTCTGCTGACTGGAAGAACTTCTTCGTGACGTGGCATTGGCTCCAAAGACGTCGTTGATCAACTCCGCCGCATTCTCAGCATCCGCATGCTGCAAATGATAGACCTTGACATCCGCAATATTGGCTTGCGTGGTATCCAGGGTGGTAATGAGTTGTTCGATCACTGGAAATGTTTCTGGCGGGCCGCTGACCACCACGGAATTGGTGCGTTCATCCGCAGAAGCCAGAACCTGGGCGTTGGAAGGAGAGGATGTGGATGCGGTGCTATTCTGCTGCATCATCTGCATAAAGCCACCAGGTCCGCCCCGTCCGCCAAAGCTTCGACTTCCTCCTTGGTTCGACCGAGAACCACTGTCTGCAGCGAACATCTGATTGACCACATCAGCCACAGTGGTAGCATCTGCGTTCTTGAGATGATACACCCGGATATCCGCCAGCTCAGGCGTCACAGTATCCATCTGCTTGATCAATTCTGCGATCAGGGTCAGACGATCTTCCGAAGCACTGACCACCACGGAGTTGGTCCGTTCATCTCCTGCCGCATTCACAGGCACAGAACCTCGGGAGGGATCTGCACTGCCGTTGTTTCCACCACGATTGGCAAACATCTCAAACATGGCTTGCGGGCCGCCGCCAGGACCGCCACGACCGCCACGACTGCTGCCACCACGACTACTTTGATTTCGGCTGCTACTCGAGGAAGCCTGCTCTTTGAACATATTATTGATCAAGGTAGCCACACTGCTTGCCTCTGCATACCTCAAACGGAAGACCTGCATCTTGGCCACGGCTGAAAGCGGCTTGTCCATGGCGCGAACGATTTCCAATAATCGCTTGATGTTGGCGCGGGTATCTGAAATCATCAGGACATTGCCTTCCTGGTTGGCCTGAAGTGAACCGTACTCGGGTATCAAGGGCTGCAGGTTCACAGCCAGTTGTGTGGCGTCTCGATACCGGATGGGGACGATCTGAAACTGCATGGTATCGTCCACAGGCATCTTGTTAGGGTCCACTGTCTGATCGACCTTCATACCGGCTTCACGAATTGAATTACTGAGTGTGGTGACACGGAGCGTACGTCCCCTGAGAAATGCGGTATACCCGTTTTCCTTGAGGACTGTATTGATCAGGTCAATGGCCTCGTCCACACCCACGGGGCTTTTGCTGATCACAGTCATACGTTGATCCAGACCGTCGTTCGACAAGATCACCAAGCCGGCCTTTTCGGACAAGTATTCCACAATGGTCTGAAGAGGGGCATTCATAAAATTTAATTCGAGCTTGATCTCTTCAGTCTTCTGTTCTTGTTTGGCCGTATTTGGATCTTCCGTGGATTGCGCCTGGCACAGGGTGACGGCCCACACACTAAGAAGCAAAATACAAAATTGAAGTCGTGCCTTTTTCATACTTATCATCCTCGACTGTACAAACGTTTATGGTCAAATGCATGCCACACTACTCATTCTGTCGACGCTCCATCATGCGTCTCAAGATTTCATTCTGTTCTTCTTCACTGAGTTGGTCCGCCTCATTCGTTTGAGAGGAAGGCGCGGGACCGCCAAATCCTCGATTACGATCATTCCGATTACTGTCTCTGCCGCTGGAACGGTCAGATCGACTCGCCATGCTCGGTCTTGCCCCTCCCTGCAGACTCGCGGTACTACCTAACAATGTCTGGCCGAGTCGGACCTCTGTGGTTTGAATCGCATTGGGATCATTGGGATCTGTCTGTACCGCATACTGGAGCACATCCAATGTCAACGCAACAATCGTTCCATTGGCCACCTTACTCTTGACACTATAACGATCCACCTGCCCTCCGGATGTATTTTCAATAAACGCGAACGTGGTATCGTCTTCACTGGAAATCCCGACCAGAGCATAACTGGCTTCAATGGGCGGCGGAGGCGGAGCCACAGGATCTGCAGGTGGCGCGACATAGACGGTTCGATCCTTGGAAAAGATATTCCGATCCAGGATCAATTGATACTTGGCCTTGAACGTGTTGACAGATTCATTCACCTCATTTGCATCCTGAGCCCAAATCGGCAGGTAAACGATACCAGTCAACAAAACCAATCCTATGATTATATAACGTCCCATAATATCGCTCCCCTAAAGCCTCTCTTAGGAAGCCTTAGATTTTTTTGTAGGATCCAAATACAGCACGGACAAACGCATGGACAGATTGATGACCCACCCATTGTCTTCCGGAGAACTCATTTGCAAATTGCTGATACGCACCGGCATTCGACTCTGCTCGATTTCATAAAGCAACCGTGCCGCAGCTTCCAGCGTGCCGGAACCGGACACACTGAAGATGATTTCCTGGCAAGGTGTGTCATTACTGGTATTACGCTGACGATTA
>JAIPFM010000029.1 GCA_021736645.1 Phycisphaerae bacterium
CATCGGCTGCATCAAAACAATAGACCTCCTGTTGGCCCTCCTCAAAACCGGAACAGAAGATTCGATTGCCCCACACGATTGGAGAATTGTTCCCCTCGCCGGGGATGGGCACCTTCCACGCAATGCCCTGGTTGTCTGGCCCGTTCCAGGTGGTGGGTATGTCCGTGACATGCACCACGCCTGCGCCGGCCAGACCGCGGAACCGATGCCAGTTTCGGGAAAACTCGGCCTCCGTGGCCACGGACAATACTGCGGGCTCTGATACGGCCTGTGCATTGGGCTCAGCGACACTTCCGACTGCCACGGTGGCCGGGATCAGGAGACGCTGGCCCTGCACTGCCATGATCACAAAGAGCACCACCAGGCCACCTGTCACGCCCGTCACAGCGAGACGTCCGAAATGGGCGCGGTCCACCAGTTGCTGCGTGGCATTGATCCTGGGCACTGGCCTGGGTTGCGCCGGACGCAGAGCGTGGGTCCATTTGACAGCCGCAATCAATACACCCATGCTCATCAACAGCATCAGCGCACACACACCGGTCTTCTCCATCCTGTGGAACGTCAAAAAGCGGTTCTGTGCATCCAGGGTGCGCAGACGTTCCATCGCAGCCTGGTCTGCGGAGTTCGCCTGCACCTGTTGATCCAGCAGGAGCAATTCGGCCTCATGACTCAGGATGACACGGCTCTGGATCACCGTAAAGTGAATCAAACAGACCAGAAAGATCGCGGAAAACATGGTACCGAGACACACGCACGCCATGGCGCAGCCGTACCAGGGACCACGGGCCGGACTGATCGTTGTCTTAACGGGCGTTGATGTCACAATCTACTCCCCACTAGTTCTTTGTTGGTTTTTCTCTGAACGCGTTCTCTGGGGCAGAAGGTATAGCAGCGTGCACAGGCCAGACACCCGGCCTGCTGCGCCTCGTAGCCCGAGCGTTCCCGTCGAATGGACACGCGCACCAGTTTCAATCCCAGAACCAGCCCCAGAAAGGCCCCGACCAGGATACTGCCCGTGACATACTGCGCTTGCACTGCAGCCGCGTCTTGATACAGACTTTCCGGTGTCCTGCCCGAGGCACGGAACGCATCGCTCTGGTCTGTGGTGTCGGTGACAGTGCCCCGGGCCTCCAGACGTACGCGATGAGCCGTCTGCACAGTGGGATGCATCTGCGACAGGCCCGGTGCAGCCACGTTTCCAAGACCACCCCCAATGAGTACCAGGACCGGCAGGATCACCATTAAAAAAGCCACCATGGCTCTGCCTCTGGCAAAGTCGCGCTGGGGCCACTGCGGTTCAGGCCCCTCGATCGCACCAAAGGGACAGGCTTCTTCGCACAGGCGGCAGGAAATACAGTCTGACGGCGTAATACTCACGCGCCACCTGGACAGACGCGAACACTGACGCAGGATCACGCTGTAGGGACACACAAATCGACAATAAGGTCTGGCCACAAACAACCCGATGACCAGAAAACACGCACCAAGCACAAATACCGGCACATTGCCCGTGAGCCTGAAGATCGCCACAAACGGATCATACCGGCAGATCAGAAACGCACTGCCGGTGGCAGCAAACAAGACTGCCAGGCCCAGATAGGCGTAGGCAATCATGCGCAATCCGGCCTCCAGCCATGGCGGCACAGCCACGGGGCGCATCAACACCAGATCCTGAATCGCCCCCAGGGGACACACGCTCCCGCAGAAGATGCGTCCAAAGAACAGGGTGAACACAAGGGGCAAGACAAAGAAGAGCAACGCGGTCACAGGAATCGCGTAATTCGAGTCAAACAGCGTGAGTGTCACGTTCTGGATGGCCCCGATCGCACAGATGCATCCCTGACGATAAAAGCCAAAATAGGCCAGGGAAAACACCATCAAGCCAAACACCCAGGCCCGGGACCGTTTCTTCAGGACCAGATAGGCGCCCAGGGACAGGGCTGCGGTCAGCACGGCCACGTCCATCCATTCGTGCCATACGCCATCCGGTGCAGGCGTGGTGGTTGTGGGAAACGTGTAGCCGCCTTCAAAGTCCGGCGGAGGGAAGCGCTCGATACCCCATGCCACCGTGCTGCACAGAACTGAGATCAGGAGCAGTGTCTTGAGACTATTCATCAGGATTATTCCATCTCCTTGAGTAGATACGGTTGCGCCGCAGACACACGTTTGAACGCCCCTGAAGGACAGGCCGCAGCAATGCTGCATTCATTACAGTTCACACAGCGGTCATGGCGGACCTGGAGGTACAGGGACCCATTGCCATTGATGGCGCAGGCCTTGACGCACTTGGCACAGCCAATGCACAGACTCTCATCGATGGTGTAATCGAAATACGGATCTTCCACAAAGGTCCTGATGATGGCCCCAGTGGGACAGAGTTCATTTTCCGCCCCAGTGTCCAGGGCCGGCGGTTCAGGCTTGAGATACCCGTAGCACAGGTCGCAGTACCCGCATATGGCATAGGACTGCACACACTTGACTGCGGATTCGTCGAGCACACAATGCGTGGCACACTTGCCGCACTGAATACACACCTGCGGATCGATCTGCCACACCAGGTTCGCGTGTGACTCGTGACGGGCCGTGAGTCCGGCTGTGGCACCCAGACCGGCAAGGCACGCGCCCCACATGCCCTCTTTGAGAAATTTACGTCGGCCCATGGGCTCTTTGTCTGGCTTATCCTGGGTCATGGTGTACGCCTCTCTTGATGTTTTTTCATGGATAATGCCCTGGGCAGACCACACTGTGACAGCACAGCACAGCCGGAGCATACGCCCTGCGCCACACACTTGCCCTCACGCACCAGCCTGCGTCGCTTGGCCCACACAGCACCCCCGCCTGCTGTCAGCAGCACCAGAGTGCCCTGTCTGAGCCCCCGAATGAACAGGGATCGTCTTGTTTGTTTTTTCATCATTATGGTATTTCGTTCTCAGTCGTTGGTTTTTCGTTTGGAAAACACTCTGATCTGGGCGTGCTCTGTGTCCAGCACGTAGATGTCACCTGCCTGATCTACGGCCACGTCCAGGGCATTGGCCCGGCATTCATCCGGTGTCCTGCAAATCTTGGGTTCAATCCGAACCTGCAGTTCCACGGGCCCGGCCACCACACCTTCAAACCCACCATCGGAATTGTAGACCTTGACACGCATAAGCCCCTTTTCAGCAGTGACAAATCCGCCGTCCGGCAATACGGCCAGTGCGCAGGGATTGCAGCATCCGCAAAAGCCTGCAATATCATTGCCTGGCTTGCCCCAGGGAAACTCGTACTGTCCCTCAGGTGTAAACGCGTCCACGCGCAGCCGCCCCGGATTCACCACGCGCAGCAAACCGTCCTGACTCAATACCAGATCAAAATACGCACTGGGCACGATGATGCCGTCAAAGCCCTGGTCATCACTGGCCTGGCCAAATCGTGTGACCACCTGCCCAGTGAGATCATAGACCACCACTTCTCTGTGGCCTGCATCAGCCGCGAACACCTGTGTGCCGGTCACGGCCAGACTCGTGATCACGGCATCCTGACCCAGAGACGGCCACGCAGTCTCCAGCTTATAATCCGGGCCGAATACATCCACGTGATCCTTCTTGCCCACAAAGACCCGGTCGTCCGGGGCCACAGTCACACAATAGGACGGGCCAGGACTCATGAGCGTTCGGATCAGATTGCCATCCTGCTTGAACACACGCACGGTCTGATCACCAGCCACAAAGACCTGTCCCCTGTGATCCACACACACGGATCTGGCATTGAGATACCCTGTTTCTATCACAAGGGGTAAGGCATCATATAGGATCAAATCAGGATCAATATAGGCCAGGGACGAAACGTCATACTGATACGCAGCCCCCAGACCGCTGGACGCCTGATCCTTATGCTCGATCAGCACGAGCGACCAGACCCCGACACCGATGGCACCGGCAATCACCAGCCCGATCAGCACTTCACTCTTTGTCGCACCCGTCATATTTCTCATAAAACCACTGCCCCCTGATCCCTAATCCCTGATCCCTGATCCCTGATCCCTAGACCCGACATCCAAGCAGATCACGCGCGTCAGATCCCTGACAATCAATCGCCCGGATGCCATTGCCATGGGGCCCCAGCATTCCACGCCCTCTTTAAAGACCTCAGCCTGAGCCAGAGGTTGATACCCATCAGGTGACGGCTTCACCAGGGTGAGCAGGCCATCATCATCGATCACAAACAGTTTGTTGTCCGCCATCATGTACGCCCCATACCCAAAGGTGTGGACACTGCTGCTTCGCCACAGTACCTGTCCCGTTAGATCCAGGCAGGCCAACTGATTGTCCATGCCCACACCGTAGAGATGGTCTTCATACAGGATCGGTGTCTGCTGCATGGAGCCGAACACGTCCGTGCCTGCCATGAACTCGGTGCTCACATCAATGCGTCCCTCCTGCTCCGTCAATTTCAGCATGGCGCAGCCAAACTGCGTCTGGCCATACCCGGCCGTCAAAAACAACCGATCGTCACCCACAGGCACAGGCATGGGCACATTCGTTCGCAATCGCCATTCATCTGTGCGCCACAACACGGAGCCATCCTCAGCAGACACACCCACCACGCCCCCGGCTGACGTGGACCCGCCGCAGTACACATAAAAATGTTTGCCTGCGAAGGTCATGGGCAGCAACGAATTGTGGGTCATGTCCCAATGATCCGGATTCGGCGTTTCCCAGAGCACCTTGCCGGTCCCGCAGTCCACGGCCATGATCAGGCACGACCCACCCGGCGCAAGAATGACCTTGCCGTTTTCCACCAGGGGACATTGAGATGTGTACCACAAGGGGACCTTGGTGTCATAGTCCTTGACCAGATCCAGCGTCCAGAGCAGTTCGCCGGTTCGGGTGTTCAGACAGGTCACCCGGCACAGGGATCCCATGGCCACAATATAGTCATCTGTCACAGTAGGCACGGTGCGAGTCATACCATGATTGCGTTTGATCTTGTTCACATAGGTATAACGCCAGATTTCCTCACCGTTGTCCAGAGAAACGCAGCGGATCGATTCTTCGGTGGTGTCCCGGTCATAATCCATGAGGTACACACAGCCGCCATGGATCGCAGCCCCGGCAAATCCCTCCCCTGTGTCCAGGGACCACAACACCGCAGGTCCTGTTTCGGGCCAGGTCACGGCCAGGGGTGTGGGCTCAGAACTGACGGCATCATATCCCGGCCCCCTGAAACGCGGCCATGATCCGGCAAGCTCAGAGGCCTTACCGGAAAACCGCACCAGCTTGCCTGTCAGGGGCTTGGCATTCTCGGTGGGCAGACTCTGGGCAGGACGCTCGTCCTGGCCGGGCAGTCTCGCCTCCACGTCCGGCACGGCATGGATGGATTTCCAGAGATGGATGGTCCCCAGACTGCCCCCTGCCATCAGGACCAATGGAATGAACAAGGCTATGGAGATGCGTATACGATTATCCATGATATGGCTGAAGGTCCCTTTAACAACATCCTGTCCTGTCTGAAGCATAGATAGTTCCTATACTTTAGCCGCTCAAGCCCCTCAATGTCAACCTCACAGTCAGGGCAACCCCCTTTTTTGGCCAAACCAGGGAGCAATCCCTTGACGCATACCCTCATACTCTCGTTTTGTTCGAGATTGAATGGTCTTTATGAGATGCGGCAACAGAGTAAGCCGTAAATACACCGGAGTTTTGTACCCTGAAGGAACAAATCTCAGGACTGACCATTTACAAATCCTTGATTTCTGGTATGGTATTGCGATCAAGGAAGTCTACCGGGTGGAGTGTATGCCCTGATTGGGCCTTATCAGAGTCCCGGATGACATCAGCAACACGGAATTGAAGTCATTAAAACCATATTAGGAGACATGCAGAATGACAGCTATTCAAAATGTATTGGCCCGTGAGATACTGGATTCACGCGGTAATCCGACCCTGGAGGTCGAAGTCACGCTCGAAAGTGGCGTCATGGGTCGTGCAGCAGTACCATCAGGTGCCTCGACAGGCGAAAACGAAGCCCTCGAAATGCGAGATGGTGACAAGGCACGCTACCTGGGCAAGGGCGTACAAAACGCTGTGGATAATGTCAACAAGAAGATCTTCCCTGAAGTTGAAGGCATGGACGCACTGGATCAGACAAAAATCGACCAGGCCATGCTCGATCTCGATGGCACGGACACCAAGAGCAACCTCGGCGCCAATGCGATCCTGGGCGTGTCCCTGGCCGTGGCCCACGCAGCCTCCAATGTCCTGGGTATACCTCTGTACCGTTATATCGGTGGTACCAATGCCAAGGTCCTGCCTGTGCCCATGATGAACATCATCAATGGCGGGTCCCACTCGGACGCCCCCATTGCCTTTCAGGAATTCATGATTCGCCCGATCGGCGCTCCCTCCTTTAAAGAAGGCCTTCGCATGGGTGCTGAAGTATTCCACGCCCTCAAGAAGATCCTCAAGGACAAGGGACTCAGCACGGCCGTGGGCGATGAAGGTGGATTTGCCCCCAACTTTTCGGGCGGCACAGAAGAGGCCCTGGACAGTGTGATCGCAGCCATCAAGGCAGCCGGGTACAAACCGGGCACGGATGTCACCATCGCCCTGGACTGTGCAGCCTCTGAGTTCTTTGAAAAAGGCAAGTACAATTATGCCAAGTTTGAAGGCGCAGACGGCGCAGTACGCAGTTCTGCTGAGCAGGCCGATTACCTGGCCGAATTGATCGGCAAGTACCCCATTGACTCCGTTGAAGACGGTTGCGACGAGGGTGACTGGGACGGCTGGAAGATCCTCACGGACAAGATCGGCGACACCTGCCAGCTCGTGGGCGACGATCTGTTCGTCACCAATGTCAAGTTCCTCAAGAAAGGCATTGACCTGGGGTGCAGCAATTCCATCCTCATCAAGGTCAATCAGATCGGTACCTTGACTGAGACCCTGGACGCCATTGAGATGGCCCACAAGGCCGGCTTCACAGCCGTGATTTCGCACCGCTCCGGTGAGACCGAAGACACCACCATTGCAGATATTGCCGTGGCCATGAACGCCGGTCAGATCAAGACCGGTTCTCTGAGCCGTACGGATCGCATCTGCAAGTACAACCAACTCCTCCGCATCGAAGAAGAACTCGGCAACGTGGCACGCTACGGTTGCTGAGCCTCCCCATGATAGGCATACCCAGCCGCTGGTTCTCAGGAATCAGCGGCTGTTTTTTTTCTGGGCCTTGCCAAGGCATGGCGTTTGGACTATAACCATAGACAAATACAACCGGTCCGTTGTTCACGTAAAGTAATCTAAAATAGAGGGTTCTGTCTATATGAGACCATCTGCCAGTTGCTATGGATTTATTTTGCTGGGATCTTTTCTGCTTTCCTTGAGCGGCCCATGTACAGGCCATGCCCAGGAGTCCGCTGAGCACAACGCTGAGGCCAAGGCACTGCGTCAGGCCATCGGCTGTTTGATCGAGACATTTGGTGATCGATATCCTGACGGTCAGGTATTTCTCAACCAATTGGCCCGCATGGAGCGCACATGGCAGAACACGCCCGAGCAGATGCAGCAGTTCAACGACCTACGCACCCGGGCCCTGATCGCCCACCCCCGTCTGACCGAAACTCCGATCCTCTTTGTGATGCGCAAGCAGTATCGCGCAGATCATCACAATACGGCCACACTGTTTCAAACCGGCGAAATCAACACACAGAGTTTTACCGGGGGATCCGCCATCAAGGTCTTCGACCCAGCGGCCGGCAGTGTGAAGACCCTGCTGGAACTGCCCGACGGTGTGGTGCGCGATCTTGAGGTAAACTTTGACGGGGACCGCATCCTCTTTGCCATGCGCAAAGATATCCGCGACAATTATCACATCTATGACATGGCCACAGATGGCACAGGCCTGCGTCAGCTCACGTGTGCCCGTGACGTCACGGACATCGACCCACTCTACCTGCCAGACGGCCACATTGCCTTTTCCTCCACGCGCGAGCCGAAGTTCTGCATGTGCAACCGTCACATCATGGCCAATCTCTTCCGTATGGAACCGGACGGTGCCAACATCCACCAGATCGGCAAGAGTACCCTGTTCGAGGGTCACGGCTCGCTCCTGCCGGACGGCCGTATCCTGTATTATCGCTGGGAATACATTGACCGCAATTTCGGCGATGCCCAGGGCCTGTGGACTGTCAATCCGGACGGCACCAACCATGCCGTGTACTGGGGCAACAACACCTTCTCGCCTGGCGGCGTGATCGATGCCCGTGCCATTCCCGGCACTGAGAATGTCATCTGCACCTTCACCTCGTGCCATGATCGGCCCTGGGGTGCCTTGGCCATCATTGATCGCAGACTCGGTCTGGACGGCCCTGATCCGGTCCTGAAAACCTGGCCCGCTGATGCCAAGCGACTCATGGCCAGACAAGGGAACCAGGCCTACGGCTTTGACAACTTCAGCCAGGTGCGTCTCAAGTACGAAGATCCCTATCCCCTGGACGCGTCGTTTTTCCTGTGCAGCCGTATGACCGGGCGCGGCGAACAGATGGGTATGTATCTGGTGGATGTCTTTGGCAATGAAATCTGCCTGCACGTAGAAGCGGATGGTTGTTTCGATCCCATGCCTCTGGGCTCCAGGCCCACACCCGCAACCCGTCCCACCCAGCGCAACTTTGAAGGCGGGACCGGCGCAGTGTACGTGTTCGATGTGTATGAAGGTACCCACATGCAGGGCGTGACACGGGGCACTGTGAAGACGCTGCGTGTGGTGGAGTCACCTGAGAAGCGGTTCTGGGTACCGTCCGCACAATGGGGCGGCCAGGGTCAGGAAAATCCGGCCATGGCCTGGCACGATTTCAACAACAAACGCATTCTCGGGACTGTGCCTGTGGAAGCCGACGGCTCGGTCTACTTTGAGATGCCGTCCGATACCTGGGTCTACTTTCAATTGCTCGACGACAAGGGCATGATGGTCCAGTCCATGCGCAGCGGTACGATTGTGCAGTCCGGCGAGGTATTGGGGTGCGTGGGTTGTCACGAGAACCGGCAGCAGGCCCCGGGGGCCACCGGAACCCGGATCCCCCTGGCCATGCAGGCCAAACCCAAGCCGCTCCAGGACTGGTATGGTCCGCCCCGCTTATTCGACTACATGGCCGAGGTTCAGCCTGTGTTTGACAAGCATTGTGTGAGCTGTCATGACTATGGCCAGGAAGCTGGCAAAACACTCATACTGGCCGGGGATCGGACCCACACATTCAATGCCTCTTACAATGAACTGTGGCGAAAGAAATATATCCAGGCCGTGGGTGCAGGCCCGGAAACCTTCCTGTCCGCGTATACCTGGGGATCACATGCCAGCAAGCTGGTAAAAGCCATACTCGCGAAAAAGTGCGATGTCCAACTCGACCCGGAAAGCTTTGACCGCCTTGTAACCTGGATCGACATCAACGGGCCTTATTACGGCACATACGCCAGCGCCTACCCGTACAATCTTTCGGGCCGATCGCCCCTGAACAACGAGCAGGTGAATCGTCTCTCCGAACTGACAGGCGTGCCGTTTTTCAAACTGGCCAGCCACGGCGCCAACCGGGGGCCCCAGGTCAGTTTTTCCCGGCCCGAGCTCAGTCCCTGTCTGTCCGGATTCAGTGACAAGAACGATGCTCGTTATAGCGAGGCCCTGGCCATCATTACAGCGGGAGCCGACATGCTTCGTACGAAGCCGCGAGCCGACATGCCCAATTTTGTCCCCTGGGAAACCGATCAAAAACGCCAGGCCAAATACCTGCGCCGCCAACAGATCGAACTGGAAAACCGTCAGGCCATACTGGACAACCGGAAGCTGTACGACACCCCCTGATCACGAATGACCTACGGTATCTTTGTATAAGCCCAATTTAGGAGACCGTATCTAAAACCGGAGTCTGCAGCACGGAGCCAAGGGCGAATCTGAGTCTTCGCCGAAGCGCCTGGGGTGCCCCTTGGGGCGTTCAAGATATATTAGAGGGATCCTTAGGCATTGATCACTGAGATATGAAGCTTCTGACGCGATTGGTTAAGTCATCAATATGAGGTTCTCTGGGTACCGACTGAAAGGTCTCTAGAAGTGACAGTTTCTCCAGAAGTTGCTCTTGCGTGTGTGCAACAAGAATATGACCTTGTTCCTCAAAGCGTTTGGCTGTGTCCATTTGATGGTCATTCACATGTTCAGAGTACTTTTTCATTCGAGGGACTATCACGATTGGTTTTTTATGCTGAAGCGCCATGACAATTGTACCAATCCCCGCATGAGCTATTACCTTGTCCGCTAGCCTCATTCGTTCTTCGAAGGCTTCAGATGAAAGCTCATATACAAAATTAAAATGTTTTGGTTTATATGTGCAATTCCCAATTTGGCCAAACACAGTTTCTGTGATTTTTCCCTGCTCAATCAAGGTGTCCACAGACTCAACGAGTCGCTTAAACGGCATAACAGTCCCAACAGATAATAAAATCATAATACTTCCCCACAGTACTGAACCTTCGTGTATTTTTCGGCAACATTCTCCCATTGTGATAAAATCAAATCCGAAAAACAATATATCATTCTTCCACTTAAAGAGAGACGCTCAGTATTTGCGATGCTATCCACCCAGATGATTTTCGCTCCAAGCAGTTTGCTGAATAAACAAAACAAAAAACCAGGGGCAGCACCAGAGGATATCACAATATCAGGTTTCTCTCTCCACGCAACGCGCCAACACTTATATGCTGCTCGAATCGTTAATATAGGATGCTCCCTGTTGCATTCGCCAACAATATACGTTTTCCCATAATCTGACAGCCTGTCTTTTACAACATCAGAGGAGGATACATAAAAACAATCTTCAACATCCTGCCACGCACGTGTCAACATCAATAACTCACTTAGATGTCCGCCTGCGGAGGCCGCTATCCCTATTTTCTTCTGCTTTTTTATCATCGCGTCCACCTATTTTTTCGCTATTTTGACCGCCATAGAGGTGCTGTTAGTCTTGAACGGCGTCTTAACTGCCGCATCAGTTCATAATTCAAGTACTTTATTATTTTCTTGGGTCTGTCTCTGACACCGAGTAATTGCAGCAAAGCAGTATCCTGAGAAACGCAACATATCCGAGATAAGTATCGGTTCTTCTCGGAAGCGCCTTCTCAAATACTTAACAATTACAAATAATGGATGCATGCCAATACAGTAGTCAGTAATACCTAATTTGAATTTGCCGCGCCCACCACCGTCACCTGTACCCACGGGCCAATTGTGGCGCACTCTAACGTCCCAAAAAGACCCTGTTTGCCAAAGATTGATTCTGGTAGCACCCTCACCGCCAGGCGTCATGGGAATATGTCCGCCAGATTCAACATAGCCCTGCCTGTTAGGGATCTGAATCGCCTTTGGCGTTGAACGTCGATCAATCATGACTTCTTGCCATCTCCCCTTTTTTTCTTCAGAATACACACCTGCGGAAACACCTAATTCTGGGTATTTTATAAACTTCTGAAATATCATCTCATAAGAATTGGGGCATTACCACCATTTTGACTGGTCTCCGGCTTTTTGGGCTTTTGATCCTCCCCATTAACGGGGCGCAAAATAAGGCATTTTAAAGATGAAATTGTCACCTAGACCGATAATAGAATTAGTTGATCTAGGTGACAGTATTTTGAAAAGAACGGTCGTAACATAGTGCACAGTCCAAGGTCAAAGTGTCCTTGGCTGCTGCCGAAGGACAAAAAAGATTGCTGAATTAGCCAAAGATTACCAGGTTCACCGGACGCAAATTGTGCAGTGGAAAAAGCAACTGATGGACTCATTGCCTGAAATATTCTCTGGTCGTCTGCTACAATCTACCTGGCCACCACCACAATGCCGAGTTGGTTGGCCAGGGTCAGGGCTTTTTCCTTGTCAATGATGATGGTCTTGCCCGCCTCTATGACCAGACAGCCGCCGCCTGAATCGGCCAGGTCCTGGATGGTATCCGGCCCCACACAGGGGACATCAAATCGCATGTCCTGATTGGGCTTTGACGTCTTGATGAGCGTCCATTTTTTGGCCATTCGAAACTGACCTGCGCGCTTGATCATCTGGGCAGTCCCTTCCATAGCCTCCACAGCAATCACGGTCTTTTCGTTGACTGCCACGGCCTGACCGATGTCCATGTCCCCCAGCGTCTTGGCAATGGTCCAGCCAAAGGCAATGTCCTCCAGCGCCTGCTTGGTTGGCGAACTCTGCGTGAGCACACCTTCTTCGGCCATGTGTTCCTGACAATACTTGGTTGAATCCTGCAAAATAATACCTCCTGTGGCCAGTTCATCAGCCACGGCCCCAAGCAATACGTCCGTGTGTGAACTCTTGTGCCGCATACGGGAATAAAAAATGCGAAAGGCTCGCCAATCCGGTATGTACCGCAAAACGCGCCCGGCACTGTGCAAGCGGGCCTTGGACACGCTGCCGACCATGATCGTGTCTGTCACACCGTGGCGCCTGAGTTTACGAATCCAACTGCCGGGCCTGGCCACGGCTGCCGTACAGAAGACATCCACACCCTGCTTGAGATCCTCAGACACACTCTCGTCGATCCCCACGCACACAACCCTGTAGCCAGCAGCTTTGGCGCCCTGCGCGACCATACAGGGCAGTTGTCCACCCCCGGCAATCAATCCCAGCACTTTCTTTTCATCCATGATAAATCAATGTAATAGGGAGCCTAAAATCTGTTCCTGAACCTCTGTACTGATCTGGTCTGTAAATCCATCCAACTCAGCGTTAAAGACCTGTACACTCGGCCCCACAGGCTGGTACATGGCAGCGCACGAGGGACCAAACACTGTGCAGGTCCTCACCCCCATGGCAGCGGCCAGGTGACTGATCCCGCTGTCATTGCCCACAAAGGCCTGAGCACAACTCAACACAGCCACCACCTCCTGCAGTGTAAGATCTTCAAGTACAGGGGCGCAGGCTTTAAAACGCGCCATCTTTTCGGGGCCCAGACGTTCCTGCTCCACAGGGCCCAGCATGAAAGCCACTTCCCAGCGCCGCTGTTTCATGGCCTGCGCAATGGCCAGATAATTGTCCACATGCCAGCACTTTTCCCGGCCCCCGCTGCCCGGATGCACCACCACCAGAGGCGCAGACGAGGTGACACCAGCATGGCCGAGCATCCGGCGGCCCTGGGTCTGATCTTCGGAGGTGGGGGTTACCAGCATCTGGTCTTTTGCCGGACAATGTCGCCAGTCCGGCAGCAAAGCACACTGATGGGTCACTTCCTCGCAGTAGTAGTCTGCCACATGCTGTTCTGAAGGTGCCAGGGGCTTGAGCGGCAAGATGATCACATCCGCGCTGCGATGACAATGCACCGTGTACATCAGATTCGCTTCAAAATCACTGTTGGCAGTGCCCAGAAAGGAAACGATCAACGCGTAATCCATAAACGTGCTGATCAGGGGATCATGATCGCCCACAAAGAATTCATCGGCCTTGGCAAAGAGACGAAACAATTCCACGGCGTCAATGGACCTCACAGCATCAATACAGGTTCGCCCCGGATAAAATCCCACATAATCCATGTGCGCCATTAAATCCACGCCGCCCAGGCCCAGGGCATTTTTGAGAAATCGGGCCAAAGGCAGACTCAGCAGACAATCTCCAATTGCCCCGGGATGAATAATCAATGCCCTGAGCGACATGCGCTGAGCCTGCGCCGACTTCTCTCTGATCTCATCGAAAATATCACGGTTGTCGCAATCTCGAATCAAATTTGGCGTCCTTAACAAATCCACCAGCACTTTTGCGCCATATGGCCAAAGTGTGGCGCACATTGTACAACAGTCCAGTCGGGGAAGCAACCGCCTGCCTAGTGCTGTGTCAACACTAAAGATTTGGGTTCTTGCTTGTAGCCAACGGACATCTGCGGCGTCAGAAAGCCTCGCCCTACTTCAGTAGGACTTCGTTGTCTTCCTTGCATCTATCCATTGGGTACTGCGCAATACCCCCAAATTTAGTATTGACAAAGCCCTGGCTCACGAAAAACGGCCCGCGGTTCTTGATGAACTGCGGGCCGAAAGGTGCTTCTACAGACCATTGAGGTCTTACATTTCGAACATAAGCTTGGCGATAATACCCCATTCATAGGTGTCGCCCATCAGGCCCACAGGCACGCTAAAGCCCAGGTCTGTGGTCTCGGACATATGGACCTTGGCGCCGGGTGTCAGATACCAGCTCATGCGATCCTCTGTCTCGCCAATGCGGCTTTCGTTTTCAAATTCTGCATAGGTTTCGCAGATCAGGTCATACTCGCGCGTGGGACTGTACACCAAAGCCAGGCCGCAGCTCCACACATCTTCATCCGCCTCTACTGCCTGCCCCAAGCTGTTGAGCTGGCCGAACTCACGGGTATTGTCCAAATGGCCGTAGGCCACATTGCCATGCCAGAAGAAATCGTCTACCGCCTTACTGGCAGCCAGACCGGCCTTCCAGCCATAGGCGTCTTTGCCAATGCCTGCATCCTTGTCACTGGTGGGCAGCACAGCGGTCAATGTGGCAGCCAGACTGGGCAGCCAGTTGTTGTGATCCTGATCCATCAATCTCAGGGACAGACCTGCGGTCACATCGCCAAAATCATAACGATTCAACTGACTGGGCGCGCCGCCCGCAAAAGTCCCTTGAGTCTTGATATGGCCATAAGGCACATTCAGATTGGCCTGAATGCCTTCGGAGAGACCATAAGCCAATTTCAGATTGGCCTTCCAGAAGTCGTCCGTATCTGTGGTCGACAGGTTCGAGCCCACATATTCTGCAGTGCGTCGATTTTGCATATATCCGGCATCCACAGAGGTCTGCAACTGGCCAGGGGCCTGAAGATAGGCATCATCCAGCATAAACAGGAATTCCTGGGTCCAGCGATCGGAATCCTCCTGGGCATTCACACTGGTTGTTAACAGAACCAAAGCCAGAATACTGACTACCAGACTCTTGTACTGACTCATTCTCTATACTCCTTTACATCAACACATGACTTAAACGTAGAACAGGCAATCACAGAAGATCCTGATCACTTTTACCCCTGTCAAATCTCGCAGGGATTCTAACACACCCATGCGCACTTATCCAGATGAAATCAGGCCTCCTCCGCAAAAAGATGGGTTCCTGGTTTCCAATTTTTAACTTCTGGCTTTTTTCTGGCAATCGTGTATGATTCATGGCCTCTTTAATGAAGTATCATCAGACAGCATGGTACGACTGATTCAGCTTTAGGTAACCTTTGAGTGATCATAAGATTGGCTATATAAATATGTTAGGTGAAGAAACACCAGGACTTGACCCTTATTTCGACGACGAGAATAACGACTCTATGGATCAAAACGGCGAATTCATCCTCCCAGAAACCCTGCCTATTTTACCTTTGAGAAATGTGGTGGCTTATCCAGGCACAGTCACCCCCCTGGCTATTGGACGCGATGCCAGTCGGCAATTGATCCTGGAAGCCAAGCCCAATGACACCATCATAGGTCTGGTCACGCAAAAAGACGCAGACATTGATGATCCCATTTTCAGCGATATTTATTCTGTGGGTACAGCGGCCTCCATCTTGAAGATTATCAAGATGCCGCAGGGCCCCATCCACGTGGTGGTTCATGCCCTGTCCAGATTCAAGATTGTCAAACCCCTGTCTGTGGACCCGTACCTGGAGGCAGAAGTCATACCTCTGGAGGTCAAATCCAGATTCACAAAGAAGCTCCACGCCCTGATGGTCACAGTGCGTCAGACAGCGCAGAGAGTCATTGAACTGAGCCCCAATGTGCCTGAAGAGGCGGCCGTGCTCCTGGAGAATATCGACCATCCTTCGGCCATGGCCGATTTCCTGGCAGCCAACCTCAATCTGAGCATTGAGGAAAAGCAGGACCTGCTCGAAGAACTCAATGCCACCAAGCGCCTGGAGTTCATTTCCGTGGCCCTGGTCAATCAGCTCGAAGTGCTCGAAATGAGCCACAAGATTCAGGGCCGTGTCAGGGAATCCATTGACAAGAGCCAGAGGGAATACTTCCTCCAGGAACAACTCAAGGCCATTCAATCCGAGCTGGGCCACGGTGACACACAGATTGACGAGATCAAACAGCTCGCAAAGACCATCAAAAATGCGCACATGCCCAAGAAGATCGAGGCCGAGGTCCTGCGTGAACTGGACCGCATGGCCAAGCTGCCGTCCGCCTCTCCGGAATACAGCGTGATCCGAACCTACCTGGACTGGACCTGTGAACTGCCCTGGTCCAGGAGTACGGAAGACCAACTGGACATTGACAAGGCAGAACGCGTTCTCAATAGGGATCACTACAATCTGGTCAAGGTCAAGAAACGCATCCTCGAATTCCTGGCAGTGCGAAAACTCAATCCCACAGGCAAGAGTCCTATCCTCTGTTTCGTGGGGCCGCCCGGGGTAGGCAAGACCTCACTCGGTAAATCCATTGCCCGGGCCATGGGACGCAAGTTCGTGCGCATGTCACTGGGCGGCGTGCATGACGAAGCAGACATTCGAGGCCACAGACGCACCTACATCGGGGCCCTGCCCGGCCGAATCCTTCAGGAACTGCGTAAATGTGAAAGCCGCAACCCGGTGTTCATGCTCGACGAACTGGACAAGATCGGAGCCGACTTCCGCGGTGATCCTGCCAGTGCCCTGCTCGAGGTGCTGGACCCGGAACAGAACAACACGTTCTCGGATCACTATCTGGACCAGCCCTTTGACCTTTCCAGGGTCATGTTCATTGCCACAGCCAACTATACAGAGCCCATTCCTCTGGCCCTGTACGACCGCCTGGAGATCATTGAGCTGCCAGGCTACACCACCAAGGACAAACTCAGCATTGCCAAGCGATATCTGGTGCCGCGTCAACTCAAAGAGCACGGTCTGGCCAGGGGCAAGCTCACCATCAAAGACGATGCCATTTTCTCGGTGATTGAAGACTATACTCGGGAATCCGGTGTCAGAAACCTTGAACGGGAACTCGCCTCCATCTGTCGCAATGTCGCCACAGACATTGCCAGAGGCAAAAAGCGAAAGGCCACCATCACGCACAAGCACGTGCCCAAGATCCTGGGCCCCATCCAGTTCGAATCCGAACTGGCGTTGCGAACCGGCATCCCCGGCGTGGCCACGGGGCTGGCTTACACCCCAGTGGGCGGCGAACTACTGTTCATTGAAACTGCGAACATGCCGGGCAAGGGCAATCTTCAACTCACAGGTCAGATTGGTGAAGTCATGAAGGAAAGTGCGGAAGCCGCCTTTTCCGTGGTGCGTGCCAATGCACCCAGGCTGGGCATTGATGATGAAGCCTTTAACAAATATGACTATCATATCCACGTGCCTGCTGGTGCCATTCCCAAAGACGGCCCCAGCGCAGGCGTGGCCATGTTTATCTCTGTGGTCTCTCTGTTGAAGGGTCAGGCGGTCAGGCCGGATGTGGCCATGACCGGTGAAATTACCCTCCGGGGTCTGGTCCTGCCGATTGGTGGACTCAAGGAAAAGATCCTGGCAGCCAAACAGGCAGGGATCAAGACCGTGATCCTTCCGGCCAGGAACAAAAAGGACATGGAGGATCTGCCCAAGGACGCAAAAAAAGGCATGACATTCAAATTCGTCAAGACCGTGGGCGAGGCCTTGAAGGAGGCCATGGCAGATAGATCAGAAAGCAAGAGGATAAGAGGATAAGAAGCGAAGAAGGTAAGAAGTGAAGAAAAAAAATAAGGGGCACGTCAACCTGGTTGAACGTGCCCTTTTTATACAACAAGCCAGCCTATTCGGTGCGGCTGGTGATTTCCACGAGGTGATAGCCGAACTGGGTCTTGATGGGACCGTGAACCTGACCGACCGCTTCGCCAAACACGACTTCGTCAAATTCCTTGACCATCTGGCCCGGGCTGAATTCACCGAGATCACCGCCCTGCATGCTGCTGGGACATTGTGAGTGCTCTTTGGCGACTTCAGCAAAATCTGCGCCACCTTCGATCTCTTTCTTCAGGGCCTCACAATCTTCTTGTGTGGGTACGAGGATGTGTCTTGCACTTGCTCTTGTCACTTGTGTCTCCTTTTAAAGCGGTTATTGGTTGTTAGTTATTCGTTGTTGGTTGTTGGTCAATCGCTTGAATTATTTTTATCGTGTCTACGGCTGGTGATACGTCGTGAACACGCACGCAGTTCACACCCTTTGAGATGCAATAGGCCACTGTGGCCATGGTACCATGAATTCGATCTCTGGGTTCCGATCTGCCCGTCAGGTCTGCAATAAAACGTTTCCTGCTGGTGCCGACCAGGACAGGATAGCCCGTGTCAACAAACCGATCAATCTCACGCAGCAGGGCCAGGTTGTGCTCCAGTGTCTTGCCAAATCCGATGCCAGGGTCAATCCAGATATCCGACCTGGCCACACCCGCCCGCTCAGCCTTTTCAGCCCGCTGCAACAAAAAATCCAGCACCTCAGCCACCACGTCCTGGTACGCAGGGGCACACTGCATGGAGGCAGGCGTGCCCTGCATATGCATCAAAATGACAGGGCTGTGAAACTCAGCCGCCAACTCGGCCATGCCCTCTTTGCCCAGGGCGGTGATGTCATTGATCACCGTGGCACCTGCAGTCAGGGCAGCCCTGGCCACACCCACGTCACACGTATCCACGCTCACAGGGACAGCGGCCTCCTGCACAAGACGTTCGATGACTGGCACGGCCCGCTGAATCTGCAGGTCAGCACGGACGGCCTCTGATCCGGGCCGCGTGGACTCCGCCCCCACATCAATGATCGACGCCCCCTGCTTCACCATGTCGAGCGCATGGGCTACCGCCGTGTCACCATCCACATAAAGCCCGCCATCGCTGAACGAGTCAGGCGTGACATTCAAGATGCCCATGACCTGACAGGCGTCGGTTCTGTGAAAATGATGGGACGATTGTGATAACAAGGGCAATCCTTTAATAGAACATAGAACCTAGGACTTAGAACCTAGAATTTAGAATCCGGTTGTACCATTTGGAAACCTATGGCTGCCAGTATAGAAGACAGGGGCGGATTCGACGTGTTCAAATGAATGGTGGTATTGTAAAATTCTCTTCGTGTGCGATAGTTTTTTCTCAGGGCATCAAAAAAGGCCCCTCTCTGGGATTCAGGGACCGTGAGAATTTTGCGGGTCGCAGCGTCGTCCTCGAGAATGGCGTAGATGGTCTGCACAACCTCATGCAGACTGCCCTGGAGTGTGCCCTGATCGCGAAGTTTAATGACGGGCACCTGGGGTTCAGGCAGGAAGTCGGCTGCGCTGTGCTCAATGGACAGATCGAAGTGTTTGCACAGGGCCTCGTAGATCATGATCATGCCTGCGACCTTACCGTCAAAGGAGTACCCTGCAATGTGGGGAGAAGCGAGATCCACGGCCTGGAGCAGGCCCGGATCAATATTGGGCTCATTCTCCCACACATCGAGACACACAGCGCCGAGTCGGCCCGACGTCATGGCATTTTTCAACGCCTCAGTATCCGCCACAGAGCCTCGCCCTGTATTAAAGAATACGGCGTTGGGCTTGAGTGCCTCAAAGAAAGCCTCGTCTGCCAGGTGATGGGTTTTGTCCTGCCCCTCGCGGGTCAACGGCGTGTGCAAGGTCACAAAATCACAGTCAAACACCTCGTCTATGGGGCGGTACTTTACCTCGCCGGTTGCCCTGGCCAGAGGCGGGTCATTTCGTACGACACGCATGCCCATGCCTTCACACTTGGCAGCCACGCGCGATCCCACATTGCCCACACCTATGATGCCGATCGAAGAGCCGGCCAATTGAATGCCCTGGCGCTGGCCGATTTCCAGCAGGGCAGCCACCATGTATTCGGCCACAGAATTGGCATTGGAACCAGGCGCCGATGAAAAGCCAATACCCCGGTCTGCCAGATAGTCGCGGTCCACATGCTCGAATCCAATGGTGGCCGTGGCCACAAACTGAACATGACTGTCCCTGAGCAAGGCCTCATTGACCTGAGTCACACTGCGCACGAGCAAGGCATCGGCCTGCCTGATTCTATCCGTGGTTATGTCCCGTCCATTGAAGAGCTCGACCTGGCCCAGGTGACCAAAGCAGGCCTCAACGAACGGTATATTTCTATCTGCCACAATCTTCACAACAGTCTCCTTGTTCACGAAACCCTGTCAGAAAGGCAAATATTGTAGCCAATACCCGAGCAAATGCACGTTAAAACCCTGAAGAAACCCGCTGGACTGCCCGCCCCGGATCCGACATTCTATTTGACATTGAAGCCAACCTGGTCCTCCCGGCAACTGAGTGGCTGACGCAAATTGTCATAAAATATCTCTATGGCACTACCTTTATCATCCCAGCAAAGCCGTCCCGGCCGAAAGGTTAAGGTAGGCAAGCTCACTCCCCAAAAGGCCGCTGTGCTTGATATGACCGGGAAAACGGAGGTACCGTTGAGCAGGTGCAGTTTGCCTCATGCTTTATTTATGCAATAATTTGCAGGTCTGACCAAGCCGGGCATTGACAAAATCGAGCTGTTTTTTTAATATACAAGCCCAGTTGGTTTTACACTGGTATGGACATTGTCAATGTCCTGGTAAACCCTTCTTTTGATCGTTCAAGTGGACTCCACTTTTTTGTGGTCTCGCTGTATGGATGCGTGGAGATCAAAGGCACTCATTCGTGTTTTGGCACACAATAATTAATCGGACAAAGACGTGAACGTAATTATATGTATACCTGCTCGATATGAATCGACTCGTTTCCCAGGCAAGATGTTGGCCAGGGACACAGGCAAGTATCTCATTCAGCACACATACGAACAGGCACTCAAGGCCAAGATTCCGTCGCAGGTCCTCATTGCAGCAGATCATGAAAAGATTGTCGAAGCCGCCAAAGGCTTTGCGGCCCCCTGTGTCATGACCAGCCCCACCCATCAAAGCGGTACTGACCGCATTGCAGAGGCTGTGGCCAACATCGATGCTGACATCGTGGTCAACCTCCAGGGCGACGAGCCCCTCATCGATCCATCGCACATTGATTGGGTGGCGGAGTTGCTGATCGAGGATCAGCAAAAGGCTGAAGGTCGAAGGCTGAAGGCTGAAGACGGTGGATTCTCAACTCTGAACTCTGAACTCAGAACTCGGGACTCTGGACTGCCTTGCCCCATGGCCACACTGGCTGCCCCGCTGGCCGGGCGCGAACAGATTGAAAATCCCAACATCGTCAAGGTCATTACGGATCTGTGCGGGCGCGCGATTTACTTTTCCAGATCTGTGATCCCGTATGATCGGGATGCGGCCGGTCCAGGGTGTGACACCCCCTACCTGCGTCACATTGGACTGTATGCATACACAAAGGCATTTCTCATGACCTTGACCACACTGGCTCAGACACCGTTGGAGAAAACTGAAAAACTGGAACAATTGCGTGTGCTCGAACATGGTCACAGCATTCTAGTGGGACAGGTGGAGCATGTGCGTGAAGGGATTGACACGCCGCAGCAATATGAACGTTTTGTCAAGGCCTATCGGGCCTCCCAGACACACCCGATTTAAAGGAAATCAAGAACGTCATGACCAAGAACAAAGACCTACTCACAAAAATCAGTACTCTGTCCACAGACAGCGAATTCTTCTCACCGATCCCGAAGGGATACAAAAAAGGCAAAACCCGCTACTGCTTTGTCATGGGCACGGTCATGAGCGGCCTGGGCAAGGGCATCTTTTCCAGTTGCCTGGCCAAGCTTCTCATGGACAAAGGCCTCACTGTAGCGCCCATCAAGCTGGAAGGCTATTTGAATGTGGATTCAGGCACTCTCAATCCATTCAGGCACGGTGAAGTGTTTGTGCTGGATGACGGTATGGAGTGTGACATGGACCTGGGCACCTACGAACGCATGCTCAACATTGACCTGAGCCAGTCGAATTTCACCACCAGTGGGCAGATTTTCAGCGAGGTGCTCCACAAGGAACGGCACGGTGACTACCTGGGACGTGACGTCCAGATGATCCCCCATGTCACAGGGGAAGTCAAACTCAAGCTGCGTCGACTGGCCATGGAAAGCAAGGCAGATGTGGTCTTTGTGGAAATCGGCGGGACGGTCGGCGACCTGGAGAATGCCTACTACATTGAAGCCATGCGTGAGCTGGCCTACGAAGAAGGGCCCGGGAGCAGTTGTTTTGTGGCCCTGACCTACATCCTCGAACCCCCCACCCTGGGTGAGCAAAAATCCAAGGCCGCCCAGCTCGGTATCAAGCAATTGATGCAAATGGGTATTCAGCCGGATATCATCGCGTGCCGCGCCACCAATCCGGTGGACGCCAAGGCCCGTGAGAAGATCAGTATTTACAGCAACGTGCCTGTGGAACGTGTCATCAGCATGCATGATTCTGCCAGTATTTACATGATCCCCTCCATGCTGCGTGAAAACAGTATGGACTTTGAAGTGATTCGCCTGCTCAAGATCGAAGACCGTATGAACTTGAGACATGAACGCAAGGCCTGGGGCAAGTGGTGCGATTTCACCGACAAGATCGGCACGGCCAAGCGGGATGTCACCATCGGCATCACAGGAAAGTATACGTCTCTGCGAGACAGCTATGCGTCCATTATCAATGCACTGGAACATGCGGGCATCGCCCTGGGCTGCCACGTGAACATTGACTGGATCGACACGTCCGACCTCACAGACGACACCGTGGCAGAGAGCCTGGCCAAGGCGGACGGCATCATTGTCCCTGGCGGATTTGGCACGCGTGGCACGGAAGGCAAAATCGCATGCATCAAATATGCCCGTGAACACAACCTGCCCTACCTCGGTTTGTGTCTTGGGTTCCAGATGGCGGTAATTGAGTTCGCCAGACATGTGTGCGGCCTGACAGAGGCCAACAGCACTGAAATCGTGGCGGATTGCCCGGAACCGGTCATCGATATCCTGCCTGAACAAAAGAAGATCGAAGGCCTGGGCGGGAACATGCGTCTTGGCGGCAGAGACATCCAGATCAAACCCCAGACTCAGACGTGGCATCTCTTTGGTCAAGTCGAATCCGTACGTATGCGATTCAGGCATCGGTATGAAGTCGATCCCAAGTATATTGACACCCTGGAAGCTGCAGGCATGGTCTTCTCCGGCAAGGCACCGGACCATCCGATTATGCAAATCCTGGAACTGCCGGATCATCCGTTCTTTCTGGGTACCCAGGCACATCCCTGCTTGACCTCAAGGCCCCTGGCCCCACACCCCATGTTTGTGGGACTCACGGCGGCAGCCCAACAAAGACGTTATCCGAAAGAGGCCCTGCCGGACCCCATCAAAATCGCCAGCAAAGTCTGAGCTTAGACCCTCTAACAAAAAAGGGCCCACGTAAAAACTACGTGGGCCCTTCCTGTTTGATTATAGAGTTCGTAAAGAAACCAAGCCATACGATGCTTCTCGCGGCGGCGCATAAAAAATGAGCGTTCCCCTGAGACCCTCAGGTGAAACGCTCATGGTTTCCAAAACAATAAAAAGCTTCAATACCTGACAGCTATCGTCCTTCTTATTGTTTTAGATCCATCCTCGGCGAGTCCAGTCACTTTGCAGACATCCTTGCCCATGGCACCCCACCAAGATTCTTTATTCGTATTTCAAACAAATCCAGGCCACATCTGCAGCTTTACTTCTACTCTGTTCGTCCAACTGACAATTGGGCCCCAGTGTGCCTATTTTTCGAAATATTTCAATTCGGTTATTCCTCAATGACGGCAAGCCATACCCTAAAACAGCACAGGTATTCACTAGACTTAATTCCCCAGAAGGCTCGCCAACTGCTTATCGGCATCTCGCTGCTCATCAGTACTCAAACCACCACTTTCCAGCTGACGATTGCGATCCAGACACTGTTTGAACATTAACCGAGCATTTGATCGGTCTCCAATCGCCTGATAACTCTTGGCCAGCGTATACATGGTGGTGGCCGTTGAATCTGCACTCCTGTAGGAAGGTCGATTTAAACATTCTTTCAGGCTCTTGATGGCCTTGTCATACTGAGCGGCCATGTAACAGATGGTACCGTATGTATCCAACAAATCCGTATACTGAGGTGCGAGCACCAAACCCTTCTGAGCCCATTCCATGGCCTTGTCAATTTGATTGAGATCATGCCCATAGATCCAGGCCACATTATTCATGGCAACCACATTGTTGGGGTTGACCAGGAGCGCCTTTTCATACAGTTGGGCAGCCTCTTCCACACGTCCCTGCATCTGATATGTCTGAGCTGAGATCATCAATAGTGCTTCTGATTCCGGCTGCTTTTCCATTGCGGCAGATAGCAGATGCTCCGCTACGGCCATGGTCTTGGCCTGACCGAGACCACGAAGGACCCTCGCGGCATACTCCACGGGACCCGTCTTTCCTGGATTGGCTTCAAGCCACTGCATCACGGCCTGATCCACAGCCTCATAGTTGCCCTCTCTGATCCAATGCGGAATCTGGACAATGACAATCCGTTGGTCATCAGGATATTTTTGTTTTAGCTGGGCCAATAACATGTCGGCCTCAGTCTGCTGCCCTGCATCCAACAAAGCACTCACCAAGGTGAACTCATACAATTTAATCTCAGTCTCGCGTGTACACAACTCTTTGTGAGCACTGAGCACTTCAATGGCCTTCTCTGGATTCTTTGCCTTGATGTGGGCACTTGCCAATTGCAGGGCCACTAGGACATTCGTCGGCGATTGCTCGAGCATGGCCTCCAGAGTCTGAACTGCAAATCTTGGACTGATTTGAATTTCCGCATTCGCTTTGAGACTCAATAAAGCAAAATTGTCTTTTATTTCTGTCAGACCACGCATGGCAATGTTCAGAGCTTTGGCCCAATCTTGATGGCCCATTAACAGGTCGCCCAAGGTAAGCCAGACACTGGCTTCCTTGGGATACTCCATGGTTAATTGCTCCAGCATGGATTCTGCCTGGATTTGCGACGCCGCATTACCCTCCATCAACATAAATCTCACGCGTTGGATTTTAAAACGGTAATCATCCGGATGTTGCTGACTCGCTTGCTCCAGCAATGCCTTCGCGGTTTGAATTTGATCCGGCTCCTGCGTGGCAACAAGCAGATTCACCGCCTGCACCACCACATTCGGATCTCCAGGGGTCAGCATAATTGCCTTGTCCATGGCCTTCATGGCCTCTACCTTACGCTGTAACGACCAGTACAAGGAACTTTTCTTGACCCACAAATCCGCATCATCTTGCTGGTATTCAATGGCCTTGTTTAGATCTTCAAGGGCGCTATCCATCTGCCCCAATGTCACATTGATATTATATCTCAACTTTAGACTTTCAGCATCTTTGTAAGTGTCGACCAGATCATTGCAGAGTTGTAACGCCTGTTCTGGTAACCCTTGCTGCATCAATATCTGTACCTCCAACTGTTCAGCCTTAAACATCGTTGATGCATCTTGGGTGGTTTCTTTGATTTTATCGAGCATCGCCTTGGCCACACCATATTCTTTCTGACCGGCTTTCAGCCCGGCCAGCGCCAGCGCGATACCCACATTATTGGGATCCTCCTGCAAATAGGATTCCATCAGAGCGGCGGCAGACCCCACCTCTCCCTGTTGTATATAACTGTAAACCTGGAGTTTATCCAGAGAGGGATCTGTCAAGTTGCGGCTTGCCACACGCTTTAATAAGTCATCAGCCTGGTCATATTCTTTGGCCTCCTGCATCGCCTTGACTGCAGGAATGACTATAGACAGATTGTCGGGCTCTCGATTCAATGCGTCTCGATAGGTGGCCAGGGCTTGAGAAGACTGCCCTGCTTTACTATGAATGGCAGCCAGCAGTCTGCGGCTTAGCTGATTATTGCCATTGCTGCGCAAATTCTGTTGAAGTAATGAGACGGCTTCAGAGTACTTTTTCTGGAACTCATCTTGAGCAAATGCAAACCAGAGCCTGGCCTGTTCATATCGCCATTGCCATCCTTCTTCACCTTCAAGAGTCCGTATTTTATTGACCAAAGCCTGGGCCTGCCCCACAGCATGATCTATTACAGTCTGACACTCAACTAGCTGCTTCTGTACTTCGCTATCATCAGGAGATGCCTGACTTAATCTCAGCAGTGGCCCTTCTTTTTTCTTTTCTTTATCCCACTGAGTCAGTTGACACTGAAACAACTGCCTCTGAACTGTAATTGTATCCGGATATGTCTGATCCAGTTCATTTAATAGAGTTTGATTCTTCTTATCCAATACTTCCTTTAATGGATCATTCTCTCCCTTGGCCCAGGATGCCAGCAAACCGCTTAACATATACCCCAGTCTCAGATTGCTTGAAGGCGCATTTATCCGTGCCATCGCATCCCTTAGAACCTGTTCAGCCGCATCATGATCGCCTTCTTTTGCCACAAAATATGCCAATAGCCGCACCATTTGCTCAGATTGGTCATGTTGTTTTACGGCTGCTTTCAGTTGCGCAATAATCTCATCAGATCTATTCTGATCTAACAGAAGATTAATCCATGCCACAGTCACCTTCTGCTGATTTACCGGATCATTTGGCTTCAGTTGACCCAGAATAGCTTTTGCGGTGTCATATTCATGACGACTCAATGCCATCTGAAACCTTAAAAGAGACAGACTGACGGCCTCTTCTGGTGACACAGACAATTGACCCATTCTTTGTTCAAGGCTCTGCCACTGATTGGGCGTGACAGACGGTCCTTCCAACGCTAAGAGTCTGATCTCAGCCTCCAGATTCAGCAGAGACGCTTCGGTATTATTGGGATCCCTCCTGAGAATGTTTTGAGTATGACTTTTGGCTTGCGCCCAGTCTCCTGACTGAGCCATATGCCTTGCCAACGCAATTTGAACTGACAGATCGTCTGCATTGTCACTGGCTAGAGAATTAAGCAGCTGGCGGGCAGACATGATATCTCCCAACTGCTCCTGAGCTGATGCCAGTAGTACTTTTAGGGATACGGGTTTGAATCCAAGATATCGCCGCACATAAGGGGATGGCCCTTGATATCCCAACGCTAAAGCACGTTTCCACTTCTCCGCAGCCTCTTGAATGCGATCTTGCTGCGCAGCCAAAAGACCCTCTAAATAGGCCACCTCTGCAGGGTCACTCTCTTGTTCTTTTACTATAGCCAAACAGGCCTCGGCTTTATCAAAGACCTCTGCCCGTACATAAAGTTCTGTGGCTAATGTATAGAAGCCCCATTTGTTTTCATCCAGATTCGCCAGACTGTCGTCCGCCAACTGACGCATCTTCTGGCTTTTCTGACTATCCTGTGCTGGCAACGTCAGCGCAATACCTGTCCGAAATATCCACATGGGTAAATAATCGGGCTGAAGCGATTGGATGGCATCCAGTTGTTCCTCCACAAGATCCATCTGCCCCAAAGCTCTGTACAAAACCGCCGCAGCCATATGCTCTTCCGGGTCGGACAGCATCTTTGTGGATGCGGCTTCCAGATCCTGAATTGCATGAGCCTTCTCTTTTTGCATCAGATTAAAACGGGCTCTGGCCAGATAAGCCAAGGCTGACTCCGGATTATTCTGAATGGCCAGGTCAAGCCAGTGTTTAGCCGGTAATTTAAAATCATCCGGACGCTCCACTGTAAGTGCGGCCAATCTTTCGTAGGCCATGATCTGATTCGGTTCTTCTTCAATCACAGACTGCAGCGTTTTGTAGGCTTCAAGATACTCTCTCTGAAAGATCATCGCCTCTGCCAAGAGCCGTTCCACATCAGCGTCCCGTCTATTTTTAAGAAATCGTTGAGCGACCAAATGAGCTTCACCGATCGCACGGGTCTGCAGGTATATTTCAACTAAATTCTTGGCTGCAACTCTATCTCCTGACTCAATTCTGAGAATATCACGAAAAGCACCTATCGCCTGTTTAATATTACCTGGTTTTGATGGCTTGATATTTAACTGAGCTTGCGCATATTTGTGAAGCACTTCCGTATTCTGATTATCATGCGCAATATACTTGCCCAGGTATTCGGCGGCTTCCTGCCACTGCCTCTGTTCAAAGCTCTCGATACCTTGGCTGTAATAGTTTTCATATCGACCGGATTTCTGTATGTTGTGCAAGCCTGCCACGATGCCGGCGATAATGCCGAATCCCAACAGTAAGACAATGGCAATTTTCCAGTTAAAGTGTCTGCCTCGCATATTTTCTCCTCTTACCAAATGGTTTTTAACTTAAACAATCGCCCTGAAAGGTGTCTTCTTTATCGCCTGGGTTAACAATGCCGACAGGGTAAATATTACGGGCGGTACTGCCATCAAGGGCATGTCAAACCACATCATATGGCGAATGATGCTTCCCACCAAAGGATGGATAAGATAGATACCCAAGGTCAAAGACACCAGCCATTGAGAGCCACGACTTAGCCGAAGGTGCCCTGGCCAGAGTAAACAACCTGCCGTTAGAACCACTGCAATGCTATATGACAGTGCAAGTCCCTGATGTTGCACCCGATTGAACCAGGATATTCCCACAACAAATAGGGTCAATACCGCAGATATCATGATACGTTTGTGACTCTGCTCCAATTGCAGGATCAAGCCAAGTGTGATACCAATAAATACGGCTGGCAAGCCCCAACTCCACTGGGCCAAAGGAACCACTGACCTATACCGACTTAACATAAGTATACTCAGGGCAAAAGCGAATATACTGAGTGCAAAGCCTAACATAATGCGAATACTCACTCCCCACATCCTTGTCATTTTGCTCAACCCAACTGCCATGGCTGTCATCACAAATGCAAACGGTAGATACCATAGATGAATGGCGGTCCCAATCAATAACATTCTCAGACTGAGTTGCTCCACTAATGCAGTATTGGGAGTATTGGATATCATAGATCTGCCAAGCAAAGTCATCTCGTAGACCAGACACCAAAATATCCATGGAATAATCAGCCTCTTAAACCTATTTGTTAGGATGGCGGTACATGGTGATGTTGTAGAATGTAATGTCACATAGGTAAAGGCGAGCATGATGAAGACGGCCAGGCCTGCATAGGCAATGTCGCGTCCCATAAGCCCTTGGGTATGAAACCATACAATGCCAAAGGCAGCAATAATTCTTAACCGATCCACGTTGTAGTTACGATCACTCATTGAAGAGACTCAGAGAATAAGAATAAACAGGTTCTTTAGAATTGTTCTACAAACTTACCCAGCATCTGCAGAAATGTCTTCCAGCATATCCACAAATCCAGGCGAGATGACACACGTCTGACATAATCCATGTCATAGTGAATCCATTCTTGAAAATCCCTCAAGGGTTCACGTGTCCTTAGCAACTGCCAAAGCCCTGTAACTCCTGGGCGTACAGAGAGTCTTGCATCGCGCCATCTTGGACATTGAGTGTTTTCACTCTTGGGAGAAGGCCTGGGTCCCACCACGCTCATCTCACCCTTTAAGACATTGATAAACTGCGGAATCTCGTCTAAATACGTCTCTCGTAAGAAACGTCCTACTGCACTAATTCGTGGATCATCGGCCATTTTAAACTGTGGGCCATCCACCTCATTAATGATACGCAGCCTATCCTGTAATTGGTCCGCGCCGACCTTCATGGTCCTGAATTTCAGGCAATCAAACTCTACGCCATATAACCCCTGACGCCTTGCCCTATAAAACAGGGGACCAGGTGAATTTATCTTGATGGCCAATGCAATCACGGGAAAGATGGGCAAAAAGAGGATCAAAACGATTGAGGCAATGCCAATATCAACAGCTCTCTTGAGTGTATTGATATAGGCCCAATTGGACCACTGAAGGAATCGACTTTGTTGAGACGATCTCAGCCACAACTCATCATTTTGAGCTGCTTGATAGCAGGTTCCCTGATCTTCATCAAAAACGCGATGACTGACCACAGTCTTCTCCATGATACGAACATTCGGGCCAATAATGGAAGAGTCTAACACTGCCCTTGATTCAATGTTGACTTGATCAGACACCACCACAGGCGATATGAGCACCGCCTCAGGAGATACTTGTGAGTTGCTTGACACCCAGACCTTCCCAATGACTCTGGGCCCGGGGCCGGGGCTTCGCTCACGGCTCAGGCATTGGTATCCGTTCACAACCGTCAGAATATCTCGCACGTGATCTTCGTTGTTGTTGATAGACCTTACCAATCCTAATAAGCCATCCGGCGTATTTAGATCATAGGATAGGCCCGCCACGTTGAAAGATTGCACCTGTATTTGATGAGTCCTGCACAGTGCCTTAAACACATCAAACTCTAAAGGCAGTGAGGCAAAATGGTCGACACATGAATTTCTGATGTAGATTCTGCTGGGCCAATTCTCAAACGATGGTACCACCACGGCAGAATCTTCATAATGTCTTCGAAACCCCACAATACATCCTTCACGAGTGTACCGAATCTGCTCTCTATGCCCGGTCAATTGCTCATCCACGCCCAGGCAAACCACCGAGGCCTTGGTTTTTGACAATAGAGAGGCTACACGGACCTCATCAATTTGACTGATAGATGCACCCTGTGAAATACAGATCCATGATGGTCGCTCAATCATGGAGGGTATCCATGAAGTCAAAATCTGCTCCGTTTCAGAATAGGAACATAGGTCGCTCCGAAGACAGGTCTCGGAGTGGAGTGACGCAGGTAATGCGTACAGCACTCTGGCCTCTTCCCGCTGATGATACAACTCAAGCATGGCAGACAATAGCGGATGCCTTAATGCATGAACTAGCATCCTCTGGCCAGAAAGACACTTGTGATCTGATTGGATTAAAACAAGGTTCATGGGTTAAATACTGGCTATTATGCGGTCTTCTCTTTAACCGGTTTCGCTTTCGTACCTTTTTTTGCGTCTCGTGACGTCATCAGCAGCTTCCGATTCATACGCATATCACGTCTTCCCCCCTTGTTATAATAATAGCCGTAGTGATATCGCTGATATCCATGAGAGACCTTGACATTGTTTAGCACCGTGCCCAACAACTGGACATTGATCTGGCTCAAACGGTCCTTAGCTTCCAGAAGATCGTTGATTGTCGTTTTGTGAGCGAAGCCAATCAAGATTACAGATCCTGCAATACGAGCCCAGATCATTGCATCTGGAAATGCCAACACAGGAGGGGTGTCAATAATTATGTGATCGTACTTTTGTGACAGATTGTGAATACGTTGGGCCAGAACCGGCGAAGCAATCAATTCGTAGACATCCCCATGATTGCCTGCCTCAGGCACCAAAATATCCAATCCCGTAGCCTCAACTTTGACAATGGAGTATTCAAATGCCCCTTCAATGGGTACGTGACTGACCTGCTCTGCCATCGAGGTAAAGTTCATTTTTCGCAGAGTATCCGGTTTTCGTAAGTCACCATCGATCAGCAGGACTCTTTCACCGGATTTGGAGAGACTGGTGGCCAGATTTACGGCAAAGGATGATTTGCCCTCTCTAGGGCAGGGACTGGTAACGCACATCATTTTTGGTATTCCATTTGCACCCAGAAGTGTCAAATTGGTTCGAATGGTTTGATAATCGCTGGCAATCTGCTCTGCAAATTTGGAGGTTTTTACTGTACGAGCATTTGCCACAGTGCCAATTAAGGGGAGATTTGACTGCTTTGCCACATCTTCAGGCTCTTTCAGCCGTTTATCAGATTTATCGATTAGTAATGCCAACAAACACCCCAAACCAAAGATACCCATTGTCATACCGGCAGAATACGGGACACGTTTATCTTCATACCGATCTCGGTTTGCACGATCCTCAATCGTGATACGGGGCTTTTGGTTTTTCTCCATCTCCATCTGTTTGATTCGAAGCGACAAGGTGTCACGAATTTCCATATCCATATCAATATCAAACTGCATATCTTTTATAACTAGAAAGGTGTTTCCTTGTTGAATCGACTTCAGTTCTTCTGCAGTAAGCAACTCTTTATAACGTTTCTCTTCTTCCTTGGTTTGAGTCAGATCAGTCATTATGGCTGCAATTTTATTTCGCTTTAATTGACCGGCCTGATCTGCCATCAGCATATCATACTCTTGCCCCCGTTTTGCCGCCCTCTCCTGCAATTGCTGCTTAAAGGCTGCCAGCAGGTTCTCTTTCTCACGGATGATAGGATTCGTAAAGGCGAGTTTTTCTCGGGCCACCAACAGTTCCTGTTCCATGGTTACAACCTGGCGAGTCAATTCGATGATATGAGCATCTGAATTGATAAAAGCCTCTCGCTCCCCTGGACGACTTTCAACAGCCATCGAATTACTGTCCAAGGTCTGCTGAATAATCGCCACCTCAGTTTCCAAGGCAATTCTTTTAGATTCCAACTCTATGGATCTGCTCAAGATAGTATCCAGACGCTCAGCATACAACATCTCCTGTCCAGATCCTGTCTCAGGCGTCACACCCGACTGCTGCGCCAATTCTCGAATTTTGGCTTTCGCCTCAGTGATACGTTTTACAATAATTCCATGCTCCTGAATCAATGCTTCCAGATTTCTCTGGCCTTCAAGATTAGCCCCTACATCGTACAGACTCTGGTAGTTTCGCATGATCACATCCACAATCTGGGTTGCCTCTTCAGGGTACATGGACTTCATACTCACCTCAATAAAATGAGTATTTTGACGTGGATAAGCCGTAATAATCCCAGAGGTCACAGCCCTGTGAAGCACATCCGCAGGTTCCATATTCTGAGTTTCTCGGTTCAGAAGTTGATCGATTTTCTTGGTAAAGTCGCTGGGACCTTCTTGAAACAACTTAAGATCCTTGTTTACCAAATCATCAGCCACCTGCTGCAATACACTGGTACTGGTTACGATCAATGCCTGTGTCGCCACAAAATCTCTATAATTCCCAATGTTGCCTCCCGTCTCATTACCGGTCATGATATCCAGCACGGCCGGTGCCACCTTGATGCGTCCTACGACGATGTAACCCGGCTGTACAAAATACCATACCCCATACACGGCCACAGGGGCAAAGAGGATGAAAACCAACAGAATAACATACCAGCGTCGTTTCATGGCGCCGAGGATGTCCGGAGCATGTTCCTCATGGTCTTTCTGGTCAGACTCCACTGAAATCGGTTTCGCTTCGACGGAAGGCATCAGCGGCACAGAGGGCATCGTTTCAATGCTTCGCCTGTGGGATGGTTGGTCAATAATACGGTCTAAGTACTTTTCAAGATGATTCATCTGATTGTCTCCTGGTCTAAATGGGGCTCCCTCCTAATCACCAATTGCGCTTCCTCCGCAGGCTCCATGGTGAGCAGGCTGAATATACCTAACTCAAGCACAATGATACCCAAGGCCAATGGCATCATCGCATACCCCCCAAAATCATGAAAAATTTGTTCCCATACCTCACCTTTGATCATGGTAAACGCGATGGCTGTCACAGCCAGACGAATCGTATTGCAGATCAATGCTATGGGTAGACTAGACATAAAAATCATGGCTTTTTCCCAGAAAGACCGTCCTGCAATTAACGCGACCAATCCCGCAATCACGAAAAAGGCGGTAATCATGCGTAATCCATTGCAGGCTTCAGCCACTGCCACACTGGTATCACCAATATGAATCACTGTACCCTCTCTAATTACATCATATCCCAGTGTCTCTAAGCTGAACACGGCAGATCGGGTTGCATAATCTTGAAGCGGTAATGCAATCTGGTTCTGCACACGGCCAGGCCAAGGCAGCATCAGCAATAAGAACATCAGAACTGTCAGACTCTTCTTAAACAATGCCTTGCCGCCCAATAGTAATACACAAGATCCAATCGTCATCACAATCGACAAGTTTTCGGCTGCCTGATACATATAGATCAATCCAAACAGTCGGAAAGCCTGGGCTCCAATCAAGCCGACAAGCCCCCACAGACTCCATTCCAAGCGAACCCGTCTCAAGCTGTCACGTCTTAGCCAGAGTACATAGCCGGCCAAAACTGGCACCAACATGCCTGCCGAATACTCATCGCTTCTTAACCAAACATGCCACAAATTTAATAGATTTGTCCAATAGGACCAAATAAAACATATTGCAAAGGCGACACTACTGACAATCAGTCCCAGAGACACTTCTTTTTGCATGTGTTGAAGATATCGGCGTATTTGAAAGACCATATTATAGGTTTTCTGAGTGAGAAGCTTAAATCCTGCTGCCGTAGCCTGTTCGGCCCAAGTTGTATTCGACAAAACTTCCCCAGGGCAGACCTTGGCATCGGAGCCTATCACTGAATCTCGGACCAAACAATCGTGTCCCACGAAGGCCCCGTCCCACAGGACACTTCGACTTACCACCGTATTATCCTGGATACTGGCGTTGGCCCCGATAATCACAGGGCCCTGGATAGTACAACACTCCCCTATTTCAGCGCCAGGCATAATCACAACAGTGCCGCTAGCTAGACAGGATTCCGCCAGATCCAGATCTCCGCTGGCCCAGACAGATAATCCCTCTGAGTGAATCTGATGTACCAACCCGCTGGTCTGACTTGCTAGAGATTCAATATTGGAAAGAACCGCATGCAAATAGGTTTTACTGTCGGAGAAAGCGCCTACATTTTCGGACAAAGTCAAGGCCTTCACAACCTGACCGCGCCGAATCATTGCGGGAATTAAGAATTCTTTGATATCACTATAACCCTCTTCAGGGATCATTTCCTTGACTGCCACATCGCACACATAAATACCGGCACTCCGTCCATCCGGATTTACCACCACGCTAAAATCCGCTCCGAGAGTACGATGCTCAGCCACCAGATAGTCAACAGACGGTGAATGGAGGCGATTACCGGTGTAGACCACAGCCAATCCACTCGCAAAGTCTGACAATGCCTGGCGAACGGCGCCTGCAGATCCCGCAGGCCACTCTTCCTGAATAAACCTGACTTTCGCAGGCAAGTCCGTGACCTTGATGTGGCTCCAAAATGATTCATGGCCAGAATAACATACTGACACATCTGCCACATCACATTTTGAGATCTGCTGTAAAAAGTCAGAAAAGGATGAACTTCCCCACACCGGCCATCCTGCCATGGGATTCTGTGATATTAATGGCGCACGTCCATCATTGACACAGCCGCATAATACTACTACATGTATTTGTTCTTGATTCAAAGTACTCTCTCTGCTCCACAAGTTTTCTCAATATGTATATTGTTTTTCTTTTGCTTCATCAACTTGTTCCTCTTGGCTATCATGCCATAGATCCTCATATGAAACACAGAGTTGATCTGTCAAGCATTTCAGGTCGTGCAGATCTTTTTCCAACGACTGACCTTTCATCATCGCATCAGTTATCTTGCCAATCAGGCGAACATCATTTCGAATGGTGAAATGTAGATTGGCAAAGGTATGTGCATTTTCAATGATCAAGGCATCACGTGTCTCATTGGCCAGAGCTGCCCGGATTTGTTGAACTGCGAATTCAACATTATCATCCGGTATTACCAGGCAATTCTCACCGGGCTGCAGATAGTCTTCAACGCCTTTGGTCATATTTACCACCAGTAGGGTCTTCAAACTCATTGCCTGGACCACAGCAATATGCCCATTTGCGGTTTCTTTATTGGCAATAGGCAGAACCATCAATCGGGCCTGAGCAATATACCTGCAATATTCAATTTCTGAGATCCCTGTAATCACCTGCACATTCGATGTAAATGAGATCCCCTGCAATGCCCTGGAATAAGCCAAAACAACAAACTTCACATCTACCATTTCCTTGGCGATCTTTGCCAAGTACCTGTAGTCTCGGCCAGAACACCCCGCTGAGATTATATACTCTTTCTTTACCCTCTTAATTGGTGAATTATACCGTTTATCCTCAAGGTATGGTCCCGAATACAGTTTAAAAAGAACCTTGTCTTCAGGCAAGCTTAGCATTTTCGCATAGATTTTCTTTTCATGACTGGAATAAACCACAACAGCTTCAACCTTTGCCAATGCATATCTCGCAAGGTATCTTATCACAGGACCATACTGTTTTTGAATATTGAAATCCCATACAACATGCTTCGTCCTTGCATAGGTCAATCGATTTATCGCCCCTACAAAGAAGCCTATCCTTGGATTACCAGAAACAATTAGATCAATGCCAAACTTTCGATAGTTCATTCTATAAAACACGGCTGTTAAAAACAGGTTCACAACATTTGAAATAGCATGGCTACCAGGGCAGAGCTTAATGACATTCGCCTTCAGATACTGATTTGTGACATCTCGGTTATAAAATGTGACTCGCCCTGGATCAGTTTCAACATGCTCAAATATAACCAAAATCTTCATCTTAATTATTCACCCCAAACCGTTGCTGGTTTTGTATACTCATCAATACTTGTCTTAATGGCGTTGAGATCCCCCCCCAACTATGGAGAGATCAAGTGCTGAATCACTCTGGCGGGAGAACCAGCAACCACGACATCAGGTTCTACGGATCTCATCACCACCGCGCCAGAAGACACCACACATCCTCGCCCCAATGTCACTCCAGGGCCAATATAAGCCCCGGCACCAATCCACACGCCATCCTCTACTACAATCGGCAGGCCCATCACATTTCCAACCCGGCCTTCAGATGGCCCCATTTCATGGGTACTCGTATTAAATATGACTCGAAAACCAATACCCACATGAGACCCAATCGAAATCCTATCATACGCATCAAGAAATACTTCACGATTGATAACCGTATGATCGCCAATTCGAATGTTTTTCAT
>JAIPFM010000031.1 GCA_021736645.1 Phycisphaerae bacterium
CTGAGTATCACAGGCGGAGGACGCTGTAACATCACCAATGCGGAATACAACAATCGCATCCTGCTGGTCAATTACGGAGAGGCGGAGAAGTTCCTGTATTCCACCTTTTCCAGGTTTGCCGTGGAACAAACCTTCTCATTTTTTGAGGCCCGCGGATTGCCGTTGGTCGTGGAGGCCAGAAAACGCGCCTTCCCCAAGACGCTCAAGGCCACTGATGTCACGCGCGTGATGATTGAGTATATGCAGGCACACCAGGTTCAGGTCCGGACACAGACGGCGGTCAGGGCAGTACTCACGGACCAGGGTCGTGTCCTCGGTATTGACACAGACTGCGGCGCATTCAAGGCCGACCATGTCATCCTGGCCACGGGCGGCCTGTCACACAGTGACACAGGGGCCACGGGCGACGGATTCAAGTGGCTTCGAGACCTGGGACACACGGTGCATGACCCGAATCCGGATGTCGTGCCCCTGGCCGTGGCAGAGGCCTGGGTGAAAAAGCTCTCAGGCACCTCTCTGGCGAACATGACCATCACCTTCTTTGAGCCGCAGACGGGGGCGCAATCGCCAAAACGAATCCGGGCCTTTTCAAGGACCGGGGAGATTCTGTTTACACACTTTGGCCTGTCCGGTCCCTTGATATTGAACAGCGCGCATGATGTGAAGACACTGTTGAAGCAGGGTTCTGTAATGGCAGACATCGACCTGTTTCCGGAGATGACTGTGCCTGAAGTGGACAGGGCTGTGCTTGAGGTCTTTGCCAAAAACGGCAACAAGCTCGTGCGAACCGTGCTCAAGGCCATCTGTCCGGCTGGCATGGCCTCGGCACTGACAGACCTTCTTGACCACGCACTTCTGGAGAAAAAGATCAGCCATGTCACTCAGGACGAGAGAAAATCCATGGTGCAACTGCTCAAGGGCCTGCCTCTCACCGTCACCGGGACCATGGGCTACGACTGGGCCGTGATCTCCGATGGCGGCGTGCCGCTCACGGAAATCGATACACGCACCATGGCCTCCAGGCTCCATCCCAACCTCTATATCATCGGGGACCTCCTGGACATCAACCGTCCCTCAGGCGGCTACTCTTTACAGTTGTGCTGGACCACAGGCTGGGTGGCCGGGAGCCATGTGTAGTAGCTCAGGCTGCCAGCCTGAGTAGTACAAAGGTAGCCCTGTGAAATAATTGAATTAATAGGCGATTGAAATAATACTCAAATATGAGACAATAACCATCAGATAACACAAATGGACGAGATTAGGATGGTAACATGACTGGGTATAGATCGGCGTTTACCGATAGCTTAGATTTAACGAGGAGAAAAATATGCTCCGAGAATTAAGAATAAAAAACTTTAAGGGTTGGCAGGACACAGGATCTATACGCATGGCCCCAATAACCCTGTTTTTCGGAACCAACAGTTCCGGGAAATCCAGTATCGGGCAATTCCTGATAATGCTAAAGCAGACTGCAGAGTCGCCTGATCGGAAAGCAGTCTTCTATCCCGGGGGGAAAAATTCGGCCGTTCAGCTCGGTTCTTATCAGGAGATGGTTTATCATCGAGATGTCAATGCCAAGATTGAGTTCGAGTACAAGTGGACGACGGTGGAACCCTTCTCAACGAAAGATCCTGTATCTAACCAGAGTTTTTCCGGAGATACATTGCTATTTAATGCCTTAGTAGGGCTTGATGATGCTGATCATAGATCTTTAATCTTAGACCGTCTTAAATATCAAATCATTAATAAAGGAGGTCAGTCTCTTTCCATTGGGATGAAATATCGTAGCAAGCCCAAAGCTCAATACAAAGTTGATTCAGAGGGTTATTCACTTGTGCGTAAACAAGGCCGTGTTTGGCAGCCTGGCCCACCTGTTCGTTTTTATGGATTTCCCGATGAAGTCGTAGCCTATCACCAAAATGCAGATTTTGTTCAGGAACTCAATCTTAGGCATGAAAAGCTCTTTCGGTCTATATGCTATCTGGGACCTTTGCGCACAAAAGCGGAGCGTCTTTATTCCTGGACGGGGATAGAGCCGGAAAGTGTTGGTTATGCCGGAGAAAACACGGTGGCTGCCATGTTGGCCGCTCGAAGCAGAAAGATTAGCTTTGGACCTCACAAACGGGGAAAAGCATTTGAGCAGGTCATTGCGGAAAAACTCAAAGCAATGGGGCTTATCGAGGATTTTGAAGTTGCCCCAATTTCTAAGCAAAGACAAGAATATGAAGTAAAGGTTCGCGCCAAGGGATCAAAAGACTTGGTGGACCTACCGGATGTAGGCTTTGGTGTCTCGCAAGTGCTTCCTGTCTTAGTTGAGTGTTTTTATGCACCCCATGATTCAATCATTATTATGGAGCAGCCTGAAATTCATTTGCATCCCAGTGCACAGGCTGATTTAGCTGATGTCATGATTGATATGATCAGTTCGCGGGAAGATGGTAAGGATAGAAATGTTCAGCTCATTATCGAAACGCATTCCGAACACTTTTTGCGCAGACTGCAACGACGCATTGCTGAAGGAACTGTAAAAAAAGATAAGGTGTCGGCATATTTTGCCAATGTCTCCAAGGCACCTGCAACATTAGAGCCTCTTCAAATCGATATGTTCGGTACTATTCAAAACTGGCCGCCAAATTTCTTTGGGGATGAGATGGAGGACATCACCCAGCAGGCCAAAGCTGCCATGCAAAGAAGAGTAAAGGGCGAAAAAGGATCGGAGGGGCATCTTGATGATTGATATGCCTCCAAAGTGTGTGGTTGATACTAATGTGCCCAAAACGGCAAATCGGGCTCAAGATCCGGACGGTATTCCTGATGAACTAACCACTTGTGTTTTGAATTGCGTAGAAGCAATAGAGTACATTGTTAAGAAAGGTGGTTTGGTTATTGACTCAGGGGACGAGATTTTTACAGAATACCGTCACCAACTCCGGATGGAGGGTCAGCCTGGAGTTGGCGATCATTTTATGAAATGGGTTCATGATCGCAGATGGCAACTACCTGAAGAAGATCGAGTCACTATTACCAAGAATGGCAAAACATATAATGAATTCCCTGATCATGACGATTTGATCAATTTTGATGATTCGGACCGAAAATTTGTAGCGGTTGCCAATGCACACTCTCAGAAGCCCTCCATCTTAGAGGCGACTGACAGCACATGGTGGGGATGGAAGGATGCGCTCCATTCTGTCGGCATTAGGGTTGTTTTCGTATGCCCTGACTATGTTGAACAGAAGTTCAGAGAGAAAATGGGATGACATGAGCGACGAGTTCTACAAATTTCCTTCTACACCGCACTTAACAGTGCTTGGTGATACGGTTGTCAGAGGTGACAAGGTGATGTTACGGTCCGAATGCGAAGAGTTTTTGAAGCATGAACTTATAATAGAGGAGAAAGTAGACGGAGCAAACCTTGGTATCTCTTTTGACGCGTTAGGAAATCTAAAATGTCAAAATAGAGGGGAATATCTCTATCGGCCCTATACTGGGCAGTGGAGGGCCCTCTCAGAATGGTTAGAGCCCAAGATCGAAGTCCTTTTTGACAAGTTAACAGATCGCTACATTCTGTTTGGAGAGTGGTGTTATGCCCAGCATTCAGTCTCTTACGACCAACTGCCTGATTGGTTTTTGGGGTTTGACGTCTATGACAAAAAGAAAACCAAATTTGTATCATATACTAAACGAAAGGCCCTTTGTAACGAACTCCAACTTTCTGAAGTGCCATTTCTTCAGCAAGGGCATTTTTCTCTCGAAGAATTAAGGTTTATGATTTCAGATTCGATTCTAGGAAATACGCAAGCAGAAGGCATTTATGTTCGATTTGACAAATGTGATTGGCTGGGTAACCGTGCAAAGATAGTACGTCCTGAGTTTATACAGTCTACTGAGGAGCATTGGTCTCGCAGAAAGATTAAGGCCAATAAGTTGAAACTGCGTACCACCTGGACTTGCCCTTGAAAAAGCATATCGCAGGGATTACTCACACCCCTACTCCTCTACTCTAATTCTTCGCCAGTCCACTAATTTCCAGGGTTGCCCTCCAGTCCGATGTCGGCGGCTGCTTCGCGCATGCCGGCCAGGGTCTGGTCGATGAGGTCATTCAGATCGATTTTGAGCATGTCAGCACCGGCCTGTATGACCTCGCGGTTGACGCCCGCGGCAAAGGACTTTTCTTTCCATTTCTTTTTGACGGACTTGACCTTGACATCAAAGATGGACTTGCTGGGACGGACCAGGGCCGTGGCTGCAATGAGGCCTGTCAGTTCATCCACGCCATAGAGTGTCTTTTCCAGGGTGCTGACCGGTTCGACGTCAGTACAGAGATTCCATCCATGGGACAGTACCGCACGCACAATCAGCTCGGGCCACGCCTCGGATCGAAGTATGTCCGCTGTTTTGTGGCAATGCTGATCCGGGAACTGTTCATAGTCGAGGTCGTGGATCAGCCCGACCAGGCCCCACAAGGCCTCGTCCTCACCCTGTTGCCGGGCCAGGTAACGCATGGCCGCCTCCACGGCCAGGGCATGTTTGATCAGGGCGTCATTGGTGTTGTAGGTTTTCAGCAGGGCCAGGGCTGTGTCACGGGTTGGCATGGTCTCTGTCATTGCTTATCCTCTTACCTTCTTATCGTCTTTGGCTGTGCGGGTCGGGATCACGAGAACCGGGATCTCGGATCTTCGAAGGACGCCTTCACTGACACTGCCTACCAGGAGTTGATGCACAGTGCCGTGTCCGTGCGATCCCACAATGATCATGGACACCTCGTGTCGGGCCGCTTCTTCCAGGATAGTTTTGATCACCGGGCCTTCCAGCAGAAGCGGGGTCACAGGCACGCCACTTGCCTGCAGTTTCTCAGCGAGTTCCTGCAGTTGATATCGTTTTTCACGGAGCCGGCGTGCCGCAGCATCGCGTGCATTTTGATGGGCTTGACTGGTGTCTGCAAACACGCCCACAGCCACCCCGTCCCCCATCAAGCCCACATCAGGGCTGTATGCAATGAAGTCAGGTTGGGATTCCACCACATGGATGAGCCAGAGCTCGGCGTGTGTGAACCCAGCCCATTTTGCGGCTTCAGACAGGATTGCATCTAAGCTGTCAGAGAAATCAATCGCAACAAGGATCTTCATGTTACCATTACCTCCTGATATCATCTCAATGAGCCTGTAGTTTTTGGGTGACACACTATCATACTGCATGACGACCCAGTCCGCAAGACCCAGTCCGCAAAGCCTTTGGTAACACTTTAGCCATGTGAAGCAAAAGTGTTGGTTCACGGTTAAAGACTTGCAGCCTTTGGAGCTTTTTGGGGCTCAGCTTTCGGCCCTATCCCTCAAAAACAGGGCCAACACGACAAAAGACAGCGCTGCCATGATCAGCGGGACCAACCAGAAGGAGCGATAGTCGACACTGGCAGATGCACTGACAAATCGATCCAGGCAATAGCCTGCGAGGAGGTTGGCACTGAGTGCACCAAAGCCCGAGGTGATGATGGTGAAGAGCTGGTGCAGGCCGGTGCGGGATGCCTTGTCGCAAAATGAGTCGATGGTGATGTACACGGCCGTAAAGAAGAAGGTATAGGCCAGACCGTGGCAGGCGTTGCCAACCAGGACTGAGGCCGTGGAGGTGCCGAATGCAAAGGCGCTGAACCGACCGATTTCCGCGAGAAGTCCCAGCAGGAGTGTACGTTTGGTACCCAGATGCGTGAGTAGACGCGACAGGACACACATGGCAAAGATTTCCGCGATCTGGCCCAGGCTCATGAGGGGCATGATCAAGGCCTCTGAGATCCCTCGGTGCTTGAGAAACAGGGCCGTGCCAAAGTAGTAGTAACGGTCAATGATGCCGACGATCAGGCTGATGCCTGCAATGAGCAGGACCTGCGGCCGTATAAGCACGGCAATGGATTCCCTGGGAATCAGGCCGATCCTCCCCTGAAGGCGTTGACCGGCCCTGGGCAGTGTCAGGGCGTAGAGGCCGAGGGCCAGTGAGGCCATGGCGGAGAGTTTCAAAGCGTCCGGCAGACGGCTGACATGGGCGGCGCTGTCTGTGGTCTTGCCCAGCCAGAGGTAGCCAAAGGTCCAGGCCACGACCACCCAGGCCACGGTGCCCCACACGCGTGTGTTGCCGAATTTACGGTGCCCGCCTGGTGCATGGTGGAAGGTGATGGCATTGGTCAGGGGCACTGTGGGGCCCATGGAGAGCGTGTACACGAGATACAGGGCAAGCACGGCACTGAATCGTGTCTGCACCGAGATCAGGCCCATGGCCATGGCCGCCAAAAAGTGGCACAGACTCAACAGCCGCTCTGCACTGATCCACCGGTCTGCCACGCAGGCGCCCACCACTGGGGCCACGAATGCAGCCACGGCTGACATGGCCAGAACCGTGCCGGTCTGGGTCCCCGAAAATCCCAACACCTGCCTGAGATACAGGCTGATGATCGGCCAGATCGTGCCCATGACCACGTACTGCAGGAACATCATGATACCGAGTCGTGTTTTGATGGCTTTGTGCACTACTAATTCTTCCGAACCTGAGGGGGTCATTTATTCTCGGCTTTCGGCTCTCAGCCATCCGCTTTTAGCGGCAGATGATCCAGCACGGCCATCAAATGGTCAATCACGAGATCCGGTTGGATGGTGTCATCCGGTCCGTGGATCTCGCCCCTGTCTATGAGCACGGCCTTCATGCCCACGCCCTGGGCGCCGCCTATGTCCCCTGTCATGCTGTTGCCCACCATCACGGCCTGATCAGGCGTGACATCGAGCTGCTCCAGCAGGGCATGAAATACCCTGGGATCAGGCTTGGCCGCGCCGATGTCACCGGCCACGACCATGGCATCAAACCAGGGAGCCAGGCCGGAGCCTGCGATCTTTTCGTGCTGCAGACAGGACAGGCCATTGGTGATCAGCCCCAGTTTGACCCTGCCGCGCAGGGCCTGGAGGATGGGCAGGGCATCGTCAAACAAGACATGGCGCTGTTCGCGTTGTCTGCGAAATTCCAGACTGAGCTGTGCGGCAAAAGCAGGATCTTCGATGTCAAAGGCTGCCAGGGCCCGTTCCCATGAAGATTGGCGATAATACACAGACCAGTCACGCAGGCGCATGATCTCCGGGTCATGCCCCTCGAATCTGGCCCACAGGCCTTCCCAGTGGCTCACGCTGATGCGTTCTATAATGGCACGTTCAGGCGACGCATACCACAGGGTCTTGGCCTCTCTGCGCAGGGTCGTGTGAAACACCTCCGGGTCGACCCCGTACCTGTCCTTCACCAGGGCACAGGTGGCCAGGAAGGCCGCTTCAGCGGAAGCCACCTCCACGAGCAGTGTGTCATCCAAATCAAAAATAACCGCGTTTATTGTCATCGTGTTCATCGAAACCCTTGTCATGGGCCTACTGAAAGTCGACCAGTGTACACGCTGAGTGCCATTTTTACCAGTGCAGAACAGGACTGGAGTAAAATGCCTCCATGTGGTATACTTTGGCCGCCTGGTCGGGGCATTGGAATGACAGTCCAGAGTGCAAAGTTCTGAGTTCAAAGTTGTCGGAAGAAGATTTTTATTCACTTTGGACCTTGAACTCAGAACTCAGAACTTTGAACTTATTCAAGGAGTCTTCAATGGCAATGACATCGCGTGAACGGATATTGGCGGCTCTCAACCATGAGCAACCGGATCGTGTGCCCATTGATCTGGGCGGCAACCAGACAGGCATTCATCGGGATGCCTACATCGCCTTGCTGAAGCATCTCGGTATTCAGGACGAGGTCGTGATCATGGATGCCGTGCAGCAACTGGCCCAGCCGTGTGAGGCCGTGCTGGAACGGCTGCGCGTGGACACGCGTTACATTGCGGCCGGTGCAGCAGCGGACTTCAAGGGCGGCATCGAGATCCATGAGCGAGACGGCCGCACCTGGCACGATCTCGTGGACGAATTCGGCATTCGCTGGTCCATGCCTGACGATGCGCCCCTCTACATGGACATCACGCATCACCCCCTGGCTGACGCCACCATCAACGATATCAAGGACTATCCCTTCCCCAGGGGAGATGACCCCGGCCGATTCGCAGGCCTGAGGGACCAGGCCCTGGCCATTCGAAATGACACGCCCTATGCCTGTGTGAGCGGGATCTCCGGTGTAGTGTATGAGATCTGCTGGTACATGAGAGGTCTGGAACAGTGGTTCATGGACATGCTCACTGAGCCTGCATTCTGTGAGGCCTTGATCGACCAGACTTTGAAGTTCTGGATGGACTGGTTCCGCGTGTTCCTGGACGAGGTCGGTGACGTGGTGGACGTGATCATGATCGGCGACGACCTGGCTGCACAGTCCGGTCCGCTCTTCAATCCGGAGATCTATCGTAAGATTGTCAAGCCGCGTCACAAACAACTGGTGCAGTACATTCGTTCCCGAACCAAGGCCAAGATCTGGTACCACACCTGCGGTGCATGCCGCACTTACATACCGGATCTGCTGGACAATGGCATCGACATCCTCAACCCGGTGCAGATCAGTGCCGCGAACATGGAGCCTGCTGACCTGAAGAAGACCTTTGGCAAGGAGCTCGTCTTCTGGGGCGGCGGCATCGATGCGCAGCATGTCCTGCCCAATGGCACACCCGAGCAGATTTGCGAACATGTCCGTCAAAATGTCACGGCCTTCAAGCCGGGCGGAGGTTACATCTTCAACAACGTACACAACATCCAGGGCGGTGTCTCCCCGGAAAACATCCTGGCCCTGTTCGACGCGGCGTATGAGTATGGCGGGTATTAGGTTTTAGGGGTTAGAGGTTAGGGATTGCAGATCTATTTGGGTCGGACCACAGCAACTGTTTCAGCCACAAATAGTTACCTCAATAGATGGCAAGCATAATGGCTTAAACCTGCCATTTTGATATCAAAATGGTTGCTCTAATGTCAAGTGACATATCATCCTCGGTTTTTCTTAGAAGTACAATTTCATGGGCAAAATGGGGCTTCTAAACCCAGAAAAAAGGGGTCCTGAGAGATTAACTGATTGGCCATAAAAGACTTAGCGTGGCGACCCCAAAATATGATGTTAACGATTTTGGATTCAAAGGATTAAATCAGGCACAACCCTGCATTCGCCTTTGTATTCAGCCGGGACGCATCGTCGGTCGCCTAGGCTCCCTTAACGAAACGTCCCATCCTTTTTACCGGCATAACGGTTAGAAACCCAAACCATTTGCCCGGCAGGACGGTCCGCATTTTAACCCTCGACCAGAGTGTGGGATGGGACACATCATTTAGCGAAGAATGAGCGTGATGTGTCCCGGCTAAGCGCCGGAGCGGTAGCACCACAAGTCAATAAGTAGCCGTGAGATGCTAAACTGTTACCATCAGATGACCACTACGGCGGTGCCTGCGATTGAAATACACCGTGTAAGACGTCTGAAATCGATGCATAAAACGGCTGAGATTCCCACGCGGCGTTTCCAAAACCATGTGCACGTGATTGCTCATGAGGCAGTATAAATACAATCGAATCTCATACCGCTCAACGCTATCAGAGAGCGTCTGAATGAACCGATCGCGGTCGCTATCGGTCTTGAAAATACACTTGCGATCATTACCACGAAGCGTTACACCTGTCCCGGCGCAACGAATGTGGAGTGGGATGATACACAGCATCTTCATATTCTATACGCAACGCCCCGGCGCCAGCCATCTGCGTGCATCCTGCTTTTATCTGCGGCTTTAAAGAAGTTTTTTATAAAACAACACTTCCATCCGACTAACCTCAGCTTGGTCACACGATACCCCCCAAAACGAAACTCAGCAAAGCCCAAAGGAACACGCACTTTCACGAATGCCTTCCAGGTCTTCCTGTCGGATAGTCGGACGGTGGAACAGTAGGACAGTCAGACGGTTTGACGGTCGGGCAGTTGGCATGTTACGGACGGCCCCTTCGCATTAAAACCAAGCCGTTCACAAAAGTGGGCGACAGAAGGAGTCGACCAAGCTTGCTTGACGAGACATTCCTGACAAAGCACACGCAGGTCACGAAGAGACCTGGAATGGCGAACTTACGCACAAGTCAACCACCACGATCCCGCGACAGCCTCCATGCGTCTCAATGCCCTTCCATGGTGGAGAAAAATAAGACAAGAAAGGTTTTGTCTGAATTAAGGAATCCGTGTTAATCCGTGAAATCCCCCTCAGGGGCAGGCGTGTCAAAGAACAGTTCTTTGTTACTGGTTATTGCCCAGTGAAAGAAGCTTTCACGGATCGCTGCGATTTGGTTTCTGGTTGTTGGTTTCTGCCCGGTGAAAGAAGCTTTCACGGGCCAAGGGTTGTTAGTTCTTTGCGAACTTGAGTGAGCCCTCAGCCAACGGGCGCGAGACCACATGTCGTTTTTGGACACTCAGTCTCCCCTGATCCCTGACCCCCAGCCCCTAGTCCCTGATTCTCCGTCCCATATTATCTCCACGCACAGTACCGTTGCCGGGCATCTCAAATTTGTTTTGGAGGACCATGACTTTTGTTCGGTTTTTGTTTGGGTGTTTTGTGTGTGCCGGCCGATAGAAAGCTTTAGGCACTCTGACGAGGCGATTGCGTCGGCCCGAGGCTGAGCGAAACGTCCGGATGCAAGGCGGCCGAAGCAGGTCCCCTGGGGATCGATGGAGGCCAACGCCGCAGGCGGATGTTGCAGCCAGCCGAAGCCAGCAGGGTTTTGTTAGCGTGTCTTATATCAAGGTTTATTTTGAGGTCGAATGATGAGCATGTATCACACAACACCAATCAATGAGAAGGCCAGACATCTGGATTCTCTTTGTCAGTTTGGACCGGGCGGCGAGTTTGCCTTTACCTGGTCTCAGGAGCCTGAACAGGGCTGTTCAAAACAAAATCCAATTACAGGTCTGGGCAAGGCCCTATTGGGTATGGCAGGGGCCATGCTGGGTCTGTATCAAACCAAAGAGCCCGTCGCCAGCGATCTGAATAACAACGCATCCCGGTATAAACGCTTTGAGGAGCCAGTACATGACACGACCCACACGCAACCAGGCAGTCCATCTTACGCCGCGTCAGCACCAGATTCTCGAAGCCATCTCCGCTTCTCAGCAGAATCGCGCCTGTTCGCCGACGATGGCGGAACTGGCACGCGACCTGTGCCTAAGCCGAAGCACCGTGTTCGAACATATGGCAGAGCTCCGCGAAAAAGGCATCCTCACGATTTGCCCGGGCAAGGCACGCTCTTCGAGGTTGACTTCTCTCGGGCAAGGACGGCTTGATCAGATCCATGGACTGTCCAGTGGTATGGAAGAGGTGTCACTCGATCCCGGGAGCATTCCCCTGGTGGGCCGGGTTGCAGCAGGCATGCCCATGGAGGCCGTGGAAGACAGACAGTCTCTGTCCCTGCAGGGCATGTTCGGCAGTGATCAGGGCGTCTTTTCGCTCCAGGTGACAGGGGACAGCATGATCGAGGACAACATCCACAATGGTGACTACGTGATCTGTCGCCGTACCTGCGTGGCCCGTGACGGGGAACTGGTAGTAGCCATTGTGGACGATGAAGAGGCCACACTCAAACGCTTTTACAAAGAAAAAGACCGTGTCAGGCTGCAGCCGGCCAACAGTGCCTATGAGCCCATCTATACCAGCAACTGCCGCATCGAAGCCGTGGTCGTGGGCCTGCTCCGCCAGATGTAAGGGAGCGGGGTTCAGGGGTCAGGGGTCACGGGTCAGGGTTGTCTTGAGGTTTCTGCTTGGACAACGTTGCGCTCTATGGTCAACCGGCGTGGGGCAAAGCCCCACACCTCATACCTAAAGCTTAAAACCAAACACGAATCCCCGATCCCCGATCCCTGACCCCTGATCCCTGATCCCTAATCCCTAACCTAGTTCCTGGCTACATCCGGGATGGTCTCTGTCCAGGGACGCCTGGGCGTCTGGCGGACTCGGTCTGTAAAATCCTTGCACTGTGAGAGCTTGTCAAAGCCGACAGTGACAGCACTGACGCACCCCAGATTCATGGCGAAGTCGATGGAGCGATTGATCTTGTCCGGCTCCTTGCCGAATCGTCCTTCGCCAATGATCTTCATGCCCACCACGCCCTTGCCATTGGCCTTGAATTCCTGGAGCACCGGTACGACCTTGGCAGGGCTGTCGTCCATGAGTGCGCCATAGGGATTGATGCGCGTATGTACGGAATCCACCCACGGTTCCCTGGCTGCGGCCTGCAGGGCTGCCAGTGAGTGACAGGACACACCCACGGCCCGAATCAGGCCCTTGCGTTTGAGGTCGTCCATGATCTTCATCTGGTCTGCCTGCTCGTTCACCCAGTCCGGACTGGTCTGGCAGTGGATCAGTACCAGGTCAATGTAGTCTGTGTTCAACTCCTTGAGAAACCGCTCTACCACGATATTGGCAGCAGGGCGTTCCGGTTCAGGGATGCCGCCGCGGCCCTGCCAGATTTTGGAGACCATGACCAGTTCCTTGCGCGGTATGGCCTTGAGTGCAGTGCTGATAATGGGATGTGTGCCATACAGGTCTGCCATGTCGAACCATCGGACACCCTGGTCAAAGCACTCCATGATGACTTTTGACGCATTCTCCTGACCCATGCGTGTCAGGTTGCACTGGCGGTTGCCGCCGCGTACACCGGTACCCATGCCCACGCGTGTCATCTTGATCCCGGTGCTGCCCAGGGGCACCAACTCGCAGGGATCGTATGTGGTGGGAAAGGCCTCAGCCCAGGCCAGTGGTTGGCGTCCGGCCAATAGGGCCCCTGCACCGGCCAGCGTACCAGCCAGAAAATCTCGTCTGCGTATAGCCATGCTGCTATCTCCTCATGTCATACTTTGATGAAATGATACATTTCGTCAAAGTGGTTCACGGTTTTAAGGTTCACGGTTCACAGTTCACAGTTCACGGTTCATTGTTCAAAGTTCAAAGTTCACGGTTCAAAGTTCACGGTTCACGGTTCACGGTTCACAGTTCACAGTTCATGGTTCACGGTTCACAGTTCACGGAATGGAACAGGTTTAGAATCGCGTTACCTTAATCCACTTACTTGCCGCTCACAGCTCATGTGCAGCAAAAACAGGTGTTTCATAATTCGGGCGATACTGCAGTTATCATACCCGGTCAGCGTGGGCAATATCAAGCAAAACAAGTTGCGGAGGGGGGCAGACCACGGATCACAGATCACGGTTTCGGTGGGCTTTAGCGACCGTGAACTTCAAAACCGTGAACCGTGAACCCATATAACCGTGAACCCCTATCAACCGTGAACCCGTTTTTATGGCCTGTAGTCGCGGTTGGCCGGGTGGGCGGCGATGTATTCCACGATGAGTTTGATGGTATTGTCCAGGTCGAGCTTGGAGATCACCTCGACTGGGGTGTGCATGTAGCGGTTCGGGATGCTGATCAGGCCTGTGGCTGTACCGCCCCGGCTGAGCTGCATGGCATTGGCGTCTGTGCCAGTGCCGCGGGGTTCTGCTGTGACCTGGTACGGGATCTTGTGTTTCTTGGCAACCTTGAACAGGTGATCCTCCATCACAGGGTTGATATTGGGGCCTCTGTGCAGGACCGGGCCCTTGCCCAGGGCCACTACGCCGATCTTTTTGGGGTCTGTTTCCGGGTGATCGCTGGCAAACGTGACATCCAGGGCAAATCCTGCGTCCGGGTTGACGCGGTAGGACGAGGTGATCGCACCGCGCAGGCCCACCTCTTCCTGCACCGTGGCCACGCCCATGACACAGATGTTGAGTTTGCGTTTGGCCAGGGCTTTCATGACCTCGGCCACTACAAAGGCACCGGTCTTGTCATCCGTGGCACGGGATACGAGCTTGTCGCCGTCCAGGGGGCGGCAGGGCACGTCCACGACAATGGGGTCGCCCACACTCACGCGTTTTTGAGCGGCCTCCTGGGAGTCTGCGCCGATGTCCACCCAGATGTTTTCCATCTCCACGACCTTTTTTCGTTCCTCGGGTGTCATCTGGTGAATGGCCTTTCGCCCGATCACACCAAAGACTTCACCCTGTTTGGTCATGATCTTGACGCGCTGACCCACAAGCAGAGACGGGTCCATGCCGCCGATCTGGGCCGTGTAGATGTAGCCCTTTTCATCGATGTAGGTGATCATCAGGCCAATCTCGTCAATATGACCTGCCAGCATGAATTTGAATTTGGCCTTGGGATTCAACACCGCAATGGAATTGCCGTGCACATCAGGAATGAGCTGGTCCACGTGCTTTTTCACATACTCACGCCAGATCCTGGCAGCGGGCTGTTCATAGCCGGACGGGCTGGGTGTCTCGAGCAGGTTGACCAAAAAATTCTCTGATGCCTTATTCATGTGATGCCTTTCTTTATGCTGTTAGATCGCTGCTCTTGGCCTTTGGCCTGCTGAAAACAGCCTTTTTGCCCTATAAACTATCGTCATGTTACGGGATCGAGTTTAGGATTGTTCGACATAAGCCTGTATGACCTTCCCTGTTTGGCGGCCGCTTTCTCCTTGATCTGCCTTACTTCGGGGGTATAATCATTGTCAATGGTCGTAAAGTCAAGATGTTTGTCAGTAGCAGCCAAGGCCTCACGCAGGTCGCGAGGAGAGAGGCTATCCAGGACACCGAAGGCGCCGCAAAGCGACACCGCAGGGGCCCTGCATGAAAATATCCCCTAATATTGTTTTTGGTGTTGTTTAAGCCCGCGAGATACAGAATCTGCACGGCTCAAACCAAATATCCGCACTCAACCTAGGAAAGGATGAAAACGTGGCAAATCCAAAGAGCGAACCGACAAAGGACCCGGGCAAGTCTCTGGGTCGAAGAACATTTCTAAAGGCAGCGGCAGGTGTCGTGGCACTACCGTACTTTGTGCCGGCGTCTGCGTTGGGGCAGGACGGCAATACTGCGCCGAGCAACCGGATCGTCATGGCCGGCGTCGGTATCGGCAACATGGGCAACGGCGATCTCGGGGCATTCCTGGGACGTAATGATGTCCAGTACGTGGCCCTGTCCGATGTGAAAAAGAACGTGCGTGACAGTCAGGCGAATCGCGTGAACGAGAAGTACGGCAACAAGGATTGCAAGACGTACAATGACTTCCGCGACATCATGGTACGCGATGACATCGATGCCGTGCACTGTGCCACACCGGATCACTGGCACGCGATCGTGGTGATCGAGGCCTGCCGCAACGGCAAGGACATCTACTGCCAGAAGCCCGAGACCAAGACACTGCGCGAAGGCAAGCTGATGGTCGAGGCAGCGCGGCGTTACGGCCGGGTCGTGTCCGGCGGCAGTCAGCGCGTGCTCGAGGATTACAGGGGCATAGTCAACGCCTGCTGGAATGGAGACAAGGGCAACGTCAAGTCCATCAACGTGAATGTGGGTCCCCTGCCCCTGGAGTGCAACCTGAAGGGCGAGACGATCCCCGACGGCTTCGACTGGGACAGATGGCTTGGGCCGGCCCCCTGGGCACCGTATCATCCGTACCGGTGCAGCGGGAGTTACAACATCAACGGCACGAGCTGGCGGTCCTTCAAGGATTACTCAGGCGGCGGTATGACCGACTGGGGCGCGCATCACTTCGGCGGCGCGACCTTTGCCATTGATGTCAGGGAACTGGAACCCGAGGAAGTCATCTTCCACAATGAAAACGGCAAAAAGTACGCGACCTGTCGCTTTCCGAACGGCAAGTTGATTCACCACAATTACCCCGGTATGGGCAATCTGCAAGTCGTGGGCACCGATGAAAAGGGCCCGTCAAAGCCGGTCCCCACATACGCCGGAACGGGCGGCATCTACGGAGACTTCATCGACTGCGTCAAGACGCGCAAGCGGCCGTTCCGTGATATCGAATTCGCGGTCCACACGGCCACCGTTTGTCACCTGTTCCTCGCTGCGTACGAACTGGAACGCTCCTTGAAATGGGATACGGTCAAGCAGCAGTTTGTGGATGACGGACAAGCCAATCGCCTTCTGGACGTGGCAAGAAGAGAACCCTGGGTACTTTAATACGCGATAGCGACAAGGAGACTTGATTATGATAAGCAATGATATGACAAAGATGACACTGGCGGGTGCGGCGACCCTGTCGGCCACCCTGGCGGCTGTCGAGATCGACTCTGCCGCGGTAGACAAGGCTTTCGTCACGCTGAAGACCTATGACTGGGGTGCTGACCGAAATGCCTTGAATCCGATCGACGAGGCGATCAATGCCTCGCACGGCGATACCGCAGCACTCCGGGCCCTGGAAAAGCGTCTGGTGGATGCCCTTGAAAGCGGCCTTTCACGATCCGCACAGGACTACGTATGCCGCAGGCTGAGGGTCGTAGGCACGGTCCAGTCGGTCTCGGCCCTGGCCGCGCTCCTGCCGAACGAGGAGACTTCACACATCGCACGCTATGCCCTGGAACGCATTCGGAACCAGCGGGCCACGACTGCGTTGCGTCAAGCGCTGCCCAAGATCAGCAACAAACTCAAGCCGGGCCTGATCGGCGCGCTGGGCGTACGCCGCGTCAAGAGGAGCGTCAATGTGATTTCGCCGCTTCTTGGCGATTCCGATATCAATGTGGCCCGGGCTGCGGCCCACGCCCTGGGATTGATCGGTACACCGGCTGCAGCCGCGGCACTGAGTGAGTATGCCAAGAAGGCACCTGCTGCCATGAAGATCTCGGTGGCCGACGCCTCCCTGCTCTGCGCAGAGCAGATGCTGGCAGACGGAGAGAAGGCCCAGGCCATAGCCCTGTATACAGAACTCAAGGGCGAGGGGCAGCCTCAGCACGTCAAGGTGGCTGCCATGAAAGGCATGCTGACTGCCGCAGCTCAGAAGTAAAGCGGCACGCACGCGAACGGATCATTTAAACCCAAAGCCCGCATCGACATCAGGTCGGTGCGGGCCTTCCTACAAAAGACAAAATCATGAAAACCAAGACCACACCACTGACCCACTGTCTCCTGTACGTTCTACTCGGCTCGATTTGTGTCACTTCTTTTTTTATGGACAAGGCGTGCGCCGCTGAAGACGAGGTCGTGGCCATGATCGTTGAGCTGGTCAAGGGCTCGGACATTGACATGCGGGTGATGGCGCTCCAACAGATTCGTGAGAGCGTACCGGGTGAGGATGCGACCCGGCGTTTTGTCGAACTGCTGCCCGCGCTCCAGCCGGATCTGCAGCTCCAGCTGATCGATGCCCTGGGGGATCGAGGCGATGTTGCGGCACGCCCTGCGATCCTCGGTATGCTGAACAGCAAGAACGAAGCCCTGCGTGCCGGTGCTGCCGTGGCCCTGGCTGGTGTGGCCAGCCCCGCAGATATTCCCCTACTGGCCGGCATGGCCGCCACAGGCACGGAGCCGGAAAAAAAAGCGGCCAGGGCCAGTCTGCGCAGGCTTCGCGGCAATGCCATGAACGCTGCCATGATCGAGGCCTTGAAGGACGCTGAAGCCAAGTCCAAGGCGGAACTGATTGCTGCGCTCGTGGATCGTGACGTGAAAGAGGCGGCGTCCGAGGTGTTCAAACATGCCAATGATCCGGACCTGGCTGTGAGGCTGGCGGTCCTGGATGCGTTTTCAGCCATGGCCGGAGAAGGTGACACTGCGCTGGTGGTCAAACGCCTCAAGGCGGCCCAGGACAGGACGGAACGCAGCAGGGCGGCACTGGCGCTGGTGGCCACCTGCAGACGGGGACAAGCCAAATGTGCGGACGCCGTGATTGCCGGTTTGGAGGGGGCCGATACAGCGACATCCATCTTGTTAATGCGTGCCCTGCCTGAAGCAGGCGGGCCCAAGGCCTTGAACGAGATCGTCGTGCGGTTGAAGGACAAGGACAAACGTATCAGCGACGAGGCGGTCCGTGTCCTGACGAGTTGGCCGGATCGCAGCGCCACGGCTCGCCTGATGGTCATGGCCCGTGACGTCAAGACTCTGAGGAATCATATCCTGGCGATCCGTGGTCTCGTCCGTCTGGCCGGTCCGGGAAAGGACCGTGAGCCCGACTTTGCCACATTGAGCCAGACCATGGACCTGGCCACGCGCAAAGAAGAGAAGGTCCTGGTCCTGGGTGCACTCGGTACGATTCCGACTGCGGAGTCGCTGACCCTGGTGGCCTCCAGTATGGACCAGCCAGACCTGGCAGAGGATGCAGGGCTTGCCGCCGTACTGATTGCCGAAAAGATCGGCCAGGGCCATAGGGACCAGGTGACGGCCGTGATGCAGAAGGTGGTCAAGACCGCACAGCGTGAAACCACGCGAGACCGAGCCAGGAAGGTCCTGGAGGCACCTTCGCAAGCCGCCGCACTGCCGCCCTCCAATCCCTAGCCCCTGACCCCGACCCCTAAAAAAATAAAATTTATTTGCAAATCCCCCCCAAAACACCGTCATTACTGTCAGTGGACGGAAAGACAGTACAATTGAACAGCCCTGTGAGTCCGTGTGAGGCTGAGATGGCAATGGCCCAGGTGAGCCTGGCAGTGGATGACCTCATGGGCGTGGTGAGCCATTTTCAGGGGCCGCTGCTCAGATACGTGGGGCACATGCTCGGCTACGGAGACCACGAGATAGAAGACATTGTGCAGGAAACCTTTATTCGCCTGCACAGGCAGGTGAGAAAACGTGGTCCCAGCAGTGTTCAGCACCTGTCGAACTGGCTGTTTCGTGTGGCACACAACCAGACACTGGATGTGATTCGAAAGCGGTCCCGCCAGAAACACAAGCCAGGCGTCCCCCTTGATCAGGCCGATGCACAGGCGCAGGTCGCCAATGACATGGATGCCCTGGGTGAGATGCTGAGGCAGGAATCCAGGCAGGTGGCGCTGCAGGCCCTGTCCCAGCTCGCGCCCGACATCAAGCAGGTCCTTCTCCTCAAGATCATTCAGGGCATGTCCCTGAGAGAGGTCGCAGAGATCGTCGGTGTGTCCCTGTCCACCGTGAATTATCGCCTGAATCAGGGACTCACAGAGCTGGCAGGTCGGTTAAAGAGAGCCGGTGTGGTGTAGGCCGTTGGCCGTTTTCAGTAGACAGTTTTCGGTTTTCAGTAACAAACAACTAATAACCAAATAACGAAGAACTAGAAAAATGAATCACGAACAGGCTGAAAAACTATTGGGTGCCATGATCTTTGACGATCTGGATGAGGCGTCCAAGGTCAGGCTGATGACCTATCTCGAGACGGACCCGGATCTGCGCGAGTCTCTGGCTGACCTGCGCATGGCCTTGAAGGTGACCACGCATGCAGTGCAGCACGGACCTGAACCGGTGCTGAGTGATACCCGTCTCAAACGATTGGAGAAGTTGAGTCTATCCAGGAGTCACCCCAGGATCATGCTGTTTGCCAGGTGGGTGGCTGTGGCTGCCTGCATTGTCATTGTGCTTGGTATCGTATGGATGCCTTCTTTGAATCGGGTCAGAAGATATGTTCAGGAAATAGCAACCAGTCCGGCATCTGATGCTGATGCTTCCGACCCAACCTCGATGCCCTATCGCCGGAACATGGAGAGATTGGCCGATCGAGAGGAATCCATGCCGCGCATGGCAGGCAGCGGCGAGGAAGTGCCAGGCAATGCATGGTGGTATAGGGAGGAGGCGGATGGTGCCATGGTGAACGGTCCAGCCCTCCGTGGCGGAGGCTCGAGCCCGACTCAACCTCGTGCTTCCCGCAGTTATTACAGCAGGCAATCACCCCAGCAGATGCAGTGGCAGGATGCCCGCCAAGAGCTCGATGCCATTGTGGCAGGCACTGAAACGGCAGTGTCGTCTCGTTCTGATGTTTCTATTGAACCTCCTGCCGAACAGCCCGCCCCTCAATGGTTCTCCAGATCCGGCAGGGAGAACAGCGATGTTGTTGCCATGGATAAGAAATTTACAATGGGGCCGCAAGGGGTGAGCAAGGATCTGGAAACCGCGCAAACAAATTTTTTGTACAGCAATAGCAGTGGTAGGGGGGAGTCCCAGAGGGAGCGTGAATCGAACCTTGGAATAGCAAGGTCAGAATTGCAGGCCATGCGGGACAGTGACGGGGATGAGGACGCAAGGAAAAAAGACTCCCAGGCCTTGGCCCCGTATGCCTATACAATGCCTGCCTTGGTCCCCGCTGCTCCGAAAACCTCCATGCCCTCATCGGGCACTGAAAGCAATACACGGGGTTTTGTGAGCGTTCCCTCTCCTTCAGACAGCTATGGCATGGGTGTTGGAGGCATGGGAGGAATGGGCGGCGGCATGATGGGTGGCGGTATGGGTGATATGAGCGGTATGATGGGCGGCATGGGTAGTGGTATGCAAAGGGGAAGCGAGCGCCTTGGAGAGGCAGCCACTCAGTATGGCGTTCCTGAATCCGCTGAAGAGACAGCGTCCCGGTTTGGTGAGCACGACGGCATTGCCTTACCTGGGGGCGAGGCGGCAGGCCAGCAATGGGGGTTCTTGGCCAAAGCCAAGTCTGAGAAGAAAGAAGCCTTGTTCGGCAGTCAGCCTCCCAGCGGAGCGCCAGTCGACGCGGCAGATGGGGCATTGGACAGATTTCAAAGGGTTCTTGCAGAAGGCATGGCCCGCCAGAGTGCTGAGTCGGATCATGGTGTTTCAGTGCTGGCGGACGACCGTGCAGTGTCACATGAAGTGACTAACGACGCGCTCGCCACGTCTAAAGATGTGCCCCCGGTTGACGGCCTGTTCAGGAATTCAGACAGGACGCAGGTCCAGAACGAGCTGGGATCGTTGCCCACGCAGTTGTCTGAGCCTCAAAAGGTCCTTTTGCAGGCCCGTGGCGTGACAGCGACCCCGATGCCAGAGGCGCCCGCACAGCCTGTCTCAAAACCGGCCAACCCATCCAGTGAATTTACACTGCCGCCTGCGTCTCGGTTCAAGGTGATGCCTGTGAATCCCTGGGTCCTGACAGCGCAGGATGCGTTGTCCACATTTGCCCTGGATGTGGATACTGCGTCGTACGCGTTGTGCCGCCAGTATATTCAGCACGGTTTTCTGCCTCCTTTTGGGGCTGTGCGCATGGAGGAGTTTGTCAATGCCTTTGACTATGCGTATCCTCAAAGATCTGAGCCCACGTTCTCCGTGATGGCCGAGGGCGCGCCTTCGCCGTTTGCCGAACCGGGCCAGGCATTGCATCTGGTCAAGATTGCAGTCAAGGCCAGGACCGTGGGACGCGATCAGCGCAGGGCTGCGCATCTGGTGTTTGTGGTGGATGCGTCTGCGTCGATGGGACAGGCGGATCGGCTGCCCTTGATTCAGCAGGGTCTGAACCGTTTGGTGCAGGCCCTGGACCCGGAAGACCACGTGTCCGTGGTGAGCTGCTCGGATCAGGCACGCCTGCTCGCAGACCATGTGTCAACCGGGGATCAGGCAGCCCTGATCGGGACAGTGACTGCGATACAGCCGTCCGGGTCAACCAATCTTATGGCCGGGCTTCAACTGGGCTATGCCACGGCCAGGCAATATTTCAAGGCCGGGCAGATCAACCAGGTCATCCTGTGTTCCGATGGCGTGGCCAATGTGGGGGCCACGGAGGCCCAGTCCGTGCTGGAGGCCGTGGCCGAAGATCGCAAGCAGGGCATCATGCTGATGTGTGTGGGCGTGGGCTACGGTGCCTATAACGACGTGCTGCTCGAGGCGCTGGCCAATCAGGGAGACGGTCGGTATGTGTTTGTGGATGCGATGGACCAGGTGGATCGCGTGTTTGTCCAGCCCCTGGCTGCGGCCCTGCAGACCGTGGCCAAGGACGCACGCATCCAGGTGAAGTTTGATCCGGACACAGTGCGCAGGTACCGCCTGGTCGGGTACGAAAACCGTGACATCAAGGACGAGCAGTTCCGGGATGACACCGTCGATGCCGGTGAAGTGGGCTCAGGTCAGTGTGCCACGGCACTGTACGAAATCGAGCTGGTCCGCGGGGTGCGAGGCAATGGCAGTGACCTCGGCACGGTCTTTGTCCGTTATCAGGACACAGACACGCACAGGTTCGAGGAGATCGCCCGGCCCCTGACTCGATCCGTGATCAAGACTCGCACCGTGGCCCAGTCTCCCAGATTCTATCTGGCGGCCAGTGCAGCACGGTTCGCCGAATGGCTCAGGCAGTCCGAGCACACCAGGACCACGACCCTGCCCCAGATCCAGAGGGTCATGGACCAGGTCAGTGCAGCCCTGCCCCTGGATCAAACCATCCAGGAACTGGCCGACCTGATGCGCCAGGCCGACGGTCTGCCCAGGGCACCGTAATCAGCTATTAGCTCTTAGCTATTGGCTCTTAGTTGTTGGTTATTGGTCATTGGTAGCCAGCAACCAAACTAGCAACTAACAACCAGAAACCAGCAACCAATAAGAGGCACCCATGCGAAATATCATCTTCCTTGTGCTGTGTATGACACCGGCTTTTGTGTTTGGCCAGGATGTGAATGTGCCTGTGCCTGAGGTACCTGCGCCCGAGGTGGACGAGGTGTTTTTGACAGGACGTCTCGAGGGGGCGCAACTGGCCTTGGTCATTGAATGTGAGGTCGTGACCACGCGCGCGAATCAGTCCGTGGTCCTGGTGCAGGGTGAGGCCGTGTGGCAGCCTGGTGAACAGGACAGCCGCGACGATTGGATGGCTTATGAGGCCGAAGCACACCAGTACACAGTGACATGGCCCAAGGCCGGGCGTCATACACTGAGACGAGAGTTCATGGTGCAGTCTGTGGCAGAGGCAGGCCGCGGCACGTATCAGGCGGTCGTGCAGGTGGTGCCTGCCCGGGTGCGTCACATAGAACTGGTCCTGGACCGCGCGGACCTGGATGTGGTCCTGCCCCAGGCCCTGCGTGTTGAGCGCACTCAAGATCAAGGGGATCAGGGCCAGGTGACACTCCGTGCGATTCTCGGGCCGCATGAGCCGTTGGTCGTGCAGTGGAAACCGCAGGTGGCGCTGGACCATGCCAAACTGGTGTCGTCCTGTCAGGTCAACACGATTGTGTCGGTGCGCTCCGGCCTGCTCCATCTGGACACGATGTTCGAGTATCAGGTGGCTCAAGGACGTTTGGAATCCCTGTTGTTTACCGTGCCGAGCGGCCTGCGTGTCACGGCCCTGACCGGGGAGTCTCTGCGCACCTGGCGTCTGGAGTCCGGTCAGTTGACCCTTGAATTGAGCCGGGCCCAGGACACGGCCTATCAGGTGCATATCCAGGCAGAAGCCGGCGCAGAGGCCTTGCCGGCAGAGGTCAATGTGCCGGCCATTACGCCTGTCGGCGGTGTGCGCACGAGCGGGTATCTGGCTGTGGGCACGAGCAGCGCGCTGCAGCTCGTGGTCAAGGAGGCGACCGGTCTGACCCAGATCGATGGCGCGGAGTTTCCACGGGTGCAGGCAGACGCACGACCTGTGCCCCAGGGTAAGGTGTTTTTCTATGCCCACGCCGGACCCGAGTATGAACTGTGTCTGGCCGTGGATGATATTGTGCCCAGCTTTGATGTGAGTACGCGCGTGGTGACCCTGCTCAAGGAGGATGACTGGATCGTGGAGGCCAACCTGGAGCTCGATGTGCGGGACGCGCCCTTGACGAGTCTGGACGTGCGCGTGCCTGCCGGTCTGATGGTGGCCACTGTGCAGGGCACACAGGTCGAGGACTATCACCTGTCTGAACCCACGGATGGGGCCGCAGCCAGGACCGTGACCGTGACATTCGGCCAGCCCGTGATGGGCCGTGTCCTGGTGGGGCTGCGTCTGGAACTGGGACGCGGGCCTCTGGACCAGACCCTCGTCCTGGATGCGCTGGACGTCACAGGGGCCAAGACGCAGCGGGGGTATGTGCTGGTGGCTGTAGACGAAGGCATTGATCTGACGGAACCTGCCGTCACCAACCTGCGTCAGGTGCACACGGCCTCTGTGCCCATGCGTGTGGCTCAGGCCGAGTTTGCCTATCGTTTTCGTGAGGCCGACTGGCAGGTGACCCTGTCGGCCCGTCACAAGCCTGCGGGCCTGCGTGTGCAGGTCTTTCATCTGCAGTCCATTGGGGAGGCCATGGCCTACGGATCCGCCGTGGTGAACTGCATGATCACAGGGTCGCCCGTGAATGAATTCCGGTTCGAGTTGCCTGCGGGCCTGGACAACATCGAGTTTGTGGGCCATGATGTGCGGCGTTTTGAGAAGCAGGGCAGTCTCTGGGTGGTGACACTTTCTCGCAAGGTCCTGGGGCAGTACAATCTGGCCGTCACCTACACGCAGTCCTATGGCCGGGATGAGCCGATCCGGCTCGGGGCACTTCAGTGCGTGGGGGTCCAGTCGCAGACCGGCACGGTGGTGGTCACGAGCTTCCTGGACCTGCGCCTGGCCCTGAACAGTAACCAGGGGCTCGTGCCTGTGGCCCTGGATGAACTGCCTGCGCACGTGCGCATGCTGTGCCACAGTCCGATCCTCACGGCATACAAATACATGGGTGACACGCACCAGGCCTCTCTGACGATCGATCCGTATGAGCGGGGCAGGCTGCTGCCCGTGGTGCTGGACATGGCGTCACACCAGACCGAACTGGTGGTGAGCCCGGAGCACCGCATTGAGTCCGTGACCAAGGTGAGATACAAGCTCAAAAACACTACAGGGCAGTTTCTGTCCCTGGCCATGCCCAAGGAGGCACGTGTGTGGAGCGTGTCCGAAATCGATGACCAGGGCCGGGCCACGCGTCTGGCCGTGTCACACGATCAGGCCACGGGCCGCCTTCTGGTCCCCCTGGAGCGACAGGTCAATCCCAATGATCCCATGACCATTGAATTACAGTATGGACGCGTGCATGCCAAGGCCTCGGGCACCTCCTTGCTTCTGCAGGCCCCGGCCAGTGCCGTGCCCATGACCTATGCCAACTGGCAGGTGACACTGCCCGAGGACTGGGTCATGCAAAACATTCGCGGAAACATGCGCGTGCAGGGTGAGCGTCAGACGCCCGTGTCTCTGGCCCGGTTGTGTGTGCGACTCATGGACCTCTGGGGTCGTGGCGCGGCACAGGCGATCCATCGTGTCGCAGCCTGGGTGATCGTGGGTGTGTGCGCGGTTGTGGCAGGGTTGGGCCTGATCCTTGGCAGGGCCTGGGCCAGACGCCTGATCCTGGCCACGGTGCTGGGCGTGCTGGTGTGGCTGGGCATTGAGGCTGCGGCAAGCGGCCGGATGACGGCCCCGGCCCCTGTCACGACGATGAACTTCGTGCATGCCGTCCATGTGGATCCGAATCAGGCCCTGGAGATTCAGGCAATCCTGGTGCCTGCCTGGCGACAGAATCTGGCTGTGATCCCTGTGTTGCTGTCCGTTCTGGTGGTGGTTGCAGCCTGCGCAATCGCATGGAAAGTGACCGCCTTGAGAGGGGGGGCGTTGGCCGTGGTGCTGGCGGTCGGCGTGTTGGAAGCGGCCAAGATTCCGACCGCCTGGCCGGTCTTGATGCATCTCTTGACCTGGGCAGGCCCGGTGATTCTGTGCGCATGGGCCCTGATTCGAGGATTGATTGGCAGAGCCGGCGCGGCCGTTGCGATGGCCCTTGGGGTTGTCCTGATGAGCGGTTGTACCGGGGGGGGGCTGCCTACAGGGGTGCCAAGGCGCACGCCCATCGAGACACTGGCCATGGACGTCCATGTCGGGGATGACATGGGGGTGACAGTCCGCATGCGTGTGCGCAGCCAGGGCCCCTGTGCTGTGCCGCTGCTGGCAGACAGGGCGGTGCTGGTCGAGTCTTCGGATTGGACCGTGGTCCCGGAACAGGGGAGACACGTACTCAAGATCGACAAGCCCGGGCTGCATGATGTGACACTGCGTTTTCTGACGCCGCTGCCCCAGGCTGATGAGGCCCTGGTGACCGCGTTCGAGTGGCCCATGCCGGTGGCCCTGACCAATCGCATCAGCCTGACCGTGGCCGATCCCAATGTGGTAATCGAGGCCCCCGGGGCCGTGGCCGTGACTCATCCGGACGCCCCCCAGGGCGTGACCCTGGAGGCCCTGTTTGCACCGGGGAGCCCAGTGCGTTTTGCCTGGCGTCCCAGGCAGCGAAGTGCCGCGCAGGAGACGGTGCGTTTCTACGCGCAGGACTCGGCCGTGGCAGTGGTGACTTCCGGACTGGTGCGCGTGCATCATCGTGTGACCCTGCAGATCGCCCAGGGCCAGGTGACTGCCTTGTCGCTGGGCATGATGCCGGGCCATACGGTCACGACGGTGACCGGCCAGGCCGTGGGCGCGTGGCGGTTTGATCCAGGGACGCACCAGGTGGAAGTGCGTCTGCTCACCCCCATGACCGGTCAATACAGCCTCGATGTGGTGACACAGTCGGCCAATGCCTCCGTGCCCTATGAGATTCAATGGCAGCCCATGGTCGTGCAGCAGGCCCAGACGCAGCACAGTTTCCTGGCCGTGGCGCCGGACAATACCGTGCAGGTGCGTGTGGACGGGCAGGTGCCTGCCATGAACACGGCGGACTTTATACGCGACAATTCAGCCTTGATCCAGGCCTGCCAGGGCATGAAGTCCGAGCAGGTGACACAGGCCTTTCGATTCGGACCGGGAGCGTCGGTGGTGTCAGGTCGCGTGTTTGCCGTGCAGCCTGAGTTGCGCAGTCAGGAAACCGCCCGGTTTAATGTGGAAGATGAGCGTCTGGTGTACAACAGCCAGTGGGACATTGACATCACCAAGGCCGGTCGGTTTGGGTTTGACATGCAGATCCCCGAGGGATTTGATATTGACACGCTCACCGCCGAGCTGGTCAGTCACTGGGATGAGTCTCAGGAGGCAGGGCCGCGTACGGTGCGTGTGCATTTCAAGCGTCAGGTCCTGGGCAGAGTCCAGGTGAATCTGGCCCTCAGTCAACCTGTGGCTTCCATACCCACGCAATTGGCCGTGCCGCAGGTGCGCGTGGTCGGGGCCCTCAAGCACACGGGCCAGTTGCTCGTGGGCGCCGTGCAGGGCGTGCGTGTCTCAGTGTCGACGCGTGAGGGTGTCAGCGAGATCAATCCCAGGGAACTCGGGGTGGAGACCCCCGACACCCTGGCGTTTCGATTGCTGCGTCCGGACTGGAGTCTGGATCTCAAGACAGAGCAGATTCAACCCCGCATCACGGTGGAAGGCCTGCATCATGTCAAGGTGACAGACGGTCTCGTACATCATCAGCACTTTCTGCGATATCAGCTCCTGCATGCCGGCGTCAAGACCTTTACCCTGACCCTGCCCCGAGAGGCCACGGGCGTGACACTTCTGGGCCCGGGCATGGCCCGGCGCGAACAGGTGGACCCCAATACCTGGCGTGTTGAACTGACTCAGAAGGTCTACGATCGTCCGTATCAGTTGACTGTGGCGTATGACACAAGCTACGCGCGTGACGCCAATGGCGTGCGTGTGGCTCCGGTGCTGTGTCAGGGTGTGGATCTTCAACAGGGGTATGTGGTGGTGTTTGCCGGGGATCGTGTGGAACTCTCGGCTAACATGCAGACCCCTTCATGGCGTCCCGCAGACCCGCGCAGTATTCCTGGCGTGTTTGGTGCAGGGGATCTGTCCAATGCTGCCATGTGCTACCGCAGCCTGTCAGCCACAGAGGCATTCATGATCCAAACGAAACGTCATGCTGCCGCAGATCAGATCGGAGCCCAGGTCCTCAGCACGGAGATCTCCAGCGTACTCACAGAAACGGGGCAGGGTATCCATCAGGTGCAGTTGCGGCTCAGTGTGTCCACGCGGCGTCACCTGCAGGTCCTGCTGCCGGACCCCTCTGAAGTGTGGACCCTGGCTGTGGACGGTCAGGCCGTGCAGCCGTCCATTCGTCTGGATCCCCAGTCTCGCAGACTCCTGCTCGTGCCCCTGCCCCAGCAGGGGGGGGATGAGGTCACCGTGTCACTCGTGTACATCACGGACGCGTCACTCGGAACCTGGTCCGGTTCCCATCAGGTGGTGGGGCCGCGATTTGATCTGCCCCTGGAAAACATTCAATGGCAGGTGTACGTGCCAGAAGGCCATGCCTATCGGCAGTTTGGCGGGACCCTGGCCTTTGACGCGTCTCATGCGCCTGACGCCAGGGTCTATCAGTACTCCGTGGATACGTATGAGCAGCAGGTCGTGCGCACAGAGCAGGATCACGAGCAGCTCGCGCAGCAGCAGCAGACCCTGGCCAAAAATCTCGCGCAGCAGGGCTTTCAGTCCGCCGCACGCAGGGCCTTGTCCAAGGGGTACAATTTTTCCATGGGCAATCGTGCACTCAACGAAGACATCCGCGTGGATCTGGACAACCTCCTCAAGCAGCAGGTCAAGGTCGGCCTCGTCAATGCGAGGGAGGCCTTGAACGCGCAGTCGTCAAGCATGGCAGGCCTGCAGGACGGACAGGACTTTTTCTTCAGCGCCAAACAGGCCCAAAACCTGGAAGGTACGCTCGGTCAGGCAGACAATGACAACCTCAACCTCATTACCCAACGCATCATTCAAACCCAGCAGGCTGCTCAGGGCTCTGCCGCACAGCTCCAGATCGCGCTGCCGACCTGCGGCCAGTTGCTCAGCTTCACCAGCCCCCTGCTCGTGGATCCCATGGCGGACATGACCGTCTCGTTCCACATCGCACCCAAGGCCAGCCGTGGCACAGATTACAGCCTGGCCTGCGCCTTGGCCATGTGTGTGGGGATCCTGGGCGCGGGCTTCGGATTGATCCGCCTGGTACGCTGGTCTGCGGCCGTAAAAAAGGGCGAGGCACAAGCCCCTCAGTCCCCTGAGCCGGTTTCACCGAGTCATGAAGGGCAGGTCTCTTCGGAGGAGTTGATCTAGTCGGCCCGGGAGGCGTCTGCTCTGATATCCATTTCTTTTGTAACAAATGACAGCCGGTGTTCGTCTATAGAACAAAGCTATTGAGGGCTTTATGGCTTTTTTTGCCCTCAAGGCAGGTTTTGTGTGTTTCCAGGACGCGGCCCTGCACTCGATTCGTCTGTGTTGCCCTGTGATTTGACGAAAGCGGCTTGAATTTGTTAGAATTGACACCACGAAATCGGTTGTGTGTTACAGACCATGCGGATCAATAAGGAGGAGCCCTGACCATGCATCAGTCCAGAATTATGCCCACGATTGTGTTTATGGCGGTGATTGGCTGCATTCAGGGAGGCGCTTCGGCCTCTCTGTTGATCAATGAGGTCATGGCCTCCAATGCCACGACACTGGCAGATGCCCAGGGCCAGTACGATGACTGGATCGAACTGGTCAATACGTCTGATCATGCCGTGGATGTGGGCGGTATGTACCTGACTGATGACGAAAATAATCCAACCATGTGGCGTTTTCCATTGGACCAGGCGTCAGTGACCACACTGGCGGCCCATGGCTACCTGGTCGTGTGGATGGATTCAGACAGCGACATGGAGGGGGGGCTGCACGCGGGCTTCAAGCTGAGTGCCCAGGGCGACACTGTGGCCCTGTTTGCAGACGATGGTGTCACGCTCTTGGATCAGATCAGTTTTGGGGCGCAAGACCCGGATATCGCCATAGGGCGTTTCCCGGATGGCGGTCTGCCATGGACCCGGATAGGCATGCCCACACCCGGGTCAGAAAACATCAAGGCGTACTTGGGATTCGTGGAAGCGGTCAGCGTCAGCCTGGAACGGGGCTTCTATGATGAGCCTATCTCAATTGCCTTATCCACACCCACGGAAGGGGCCACCATTCTGTATACCCTGGATGGCAGGAATCCCGGCATCTCGACTGTGGGGCGTTATGAACAGGTGATAGGAGACACGTATGATGGGCCCATTCCAATCTCCACCACGACCTGTCTCAGGGCCGCGGCTGTCAAGCCGGACTGGCAGCCCAGTCGGTCGGTCAGCCATACCTACTTCTTTCTGGCAGACGTGGCCAAACAGCCCATCTTTCCCAGGGGCTTTCCCCTGGCCTGGGAGTCAGTGTCGGCTGATTATGAAATGGACCCGGACATCGTGAATGATCCTCAGTACAGGGACCGGATTGTCACGGCATTGGAGTCTTTGCCCTCCATGTCGGTTGTGATGAATGTGGAGGATATGTTCGGGACCAGGGGGATCTACGCGCACCCGGAAGCGGGCGGGGTCACCTGGGAACGGCCGGCCTCCGTGGAACTGGCCTATGCGCACGGTCAACCGGGATTTCAGATAGACTGCGGTATTCGTATCCAGGGCGGGGCGTTTCGAAGTGCCGGCGCCTCACCCAAACATTCCTTCCGGCTCCTCTTCAAGGGTCTGTATGGCCCCACCAAATTGCGCTACCCTTTGTTCGGTGCCGGGGCTGCGCAGGAATTCGATACAATCACACTCCGTGCCGGTGCCAATGACGGGTATGTCTGGAGCGGTGCAGGCACCACAGCGCAGTACGTGCGGGATCAGTTTATGCGCGACCTTCAGCGTGATACGGGTCAGGCGTCACCGCACGGCCTCTTTGTCCATCTCTATGTGAACGGTCTGTACTGGGGCCTGTACAATCCCGTGGAACGACCGGACGATGCGTTCTCTGCCAGTTACTACGGGGGGGAAAAAGAAGACTGGGATGTGTTCCGCCACAAGGGATTTTCCATCAACACAGGCAACGTGGACGCCCTGAACCAGATGCGTGCGCAGTGCGCGGCGGCTGCTGGTTCCCAGGAGGCCTATCAGCGTCTGCAGGGCAGGAATCCGGACGGCACACCGAATCCCGAGATACCACATCTCCTGGACGTGCCCAATTATATTGACTACATGATTGTCAATTACTGGGGCGGCAACTGGGACTGGCCGTGGAACAACTACTGGCTGGCGCGCAATCGCACGGCTGCCAGCACCGGGTTTAAATTCTACTGCTGGGATGCGGAGGATGTGCTGGAGAGTCCCAGATCCTACCTGACCATAGACAAGGTCAGTAATCCGGATCCCACGGATGTGGGAGAGTTTCATGCGCAGCTCGTACGCAATCCTGAATACCGTCTGGCTTTTGCGGATCGTCTCCATCGTCTGTTCTTTGATGGGGGTATTCTGACGCCCGATCTCCTGGTTGAACGGTATGCCCGTCTGGCCGGTGACATTGAACTGGCCATGATCACGGAGTCCGCACGCTGGGGTGATCAGCACTATGGCTCTCCCCTGTCACTGCCCGAATGGACCAGGATGCGCAACCAGATACTCCAAGTCTATCTGCCCCAGAGATCCGACATTGTGCTTGAGCAGTGCCGCCAGGCAGGGCTCTATCCCGACCTGGATGCCCCGGTCTTTTACGTGGATGGTACGCCTCAACTCGGCGGCCATGTCGCGACCACAGAAAGCCTGTCCATGACCGGCGAGGGTGCCCTATGGTACACGCTGGACGGATCGGATCCGCGTCTCCCAGGCAAGACCGGGACACTGGAGCACAGCGTGATTCTGGAAGAGGGTGCCGCCAAGCGTGTCCTCGTACCCACGGCCCAGGTGGACAGCGCGTGGCAGGGCGGTCAATCCTTTGATGATGCCGACTGGTTGGCCGCTTCGGACGGCGTGGGGTATGAGTTGGGTGCCGGGTATGAGGACTACTTTACCACGGACCTGTTTGACCAGATGTTCTACATGAATGCCACCTGTTATATTCGCATCCCCTTTGAGCTCACCTCGGATCCCTCTCAATGGGCCAGCCTGGTGCTCAGGGTGCGCTACGATGACGGTTTTGTGGCCTATCTCAATGGTGTGGAGGTGGCCAGAGACAACGCCCCGGATGACCTCCGCTGGGATGCCGCGGCCACTGAGGCCCATGACGATGCGGCGGCTGTCAAGCTCCAGGAATTCAGTATCACGCCCTTTACGTATGCCCTGATGCCCGGTGAGAATATCCTGGCCATTCACGCCCTCAACAATGAAAATGCCAGTACCGACTTTCTCTTTTCCGCGGAGATCGCCGGGGTCGAGGCTGCCTCCTTGAGCGGTGCAGGCATCGCCCCTTCGGCCATTCAATATGCCGGCCCCATGACCCTGTCAGAGAGCGGTCCTGTGGCTGCACGGGCCTTTTTCGGAAATGAATGGAGCCCCCTCAGCCAGGCTGTGTATGCAGTGGGGCCTGTGGCCGAAAATCTCCGAATTACAGAGGTCATGTACCATCCGAACATTCCCAATACGGAATTTATCGAGCTCGTCAACATTGGCCCTGAATCGATTCACTTGAATCTGGTTCAGTTCACAAGCGGTATTGAGTTTGTCTTCCCCAGTGTCGAACTCGACCCCTATGAAGTCGTCCTGGTCGTGGAAGACAGGGCCGCCTTTGAGGATTACTACGGTCAGGATCTCAATGTGGCAGGTCAGTACAGCGGCAGTCTCAGCAATGGCGGCGAAAAGATTACCATTGAGGATGCCGCAGGTCAAGTGATCCAGAGCTTTGAGTACAACGATACCTGGTACCCCTCCACAGACGGTGCAGAGTTCTCTCTGACCCTGATAAATCCCCTGGCCGATCCCAATGGCCTATCAGATAAATCCGCATGGCGTGTCAGTACGGTCTTGGGAGGCTCTCCCGGGTATTAGAACCGGATACCGGCGTTATTGACCCGATTAAACAAACGGCATTTGATGGGATTCGAAGATGTACTTCATGTCGTGTTCATAATCGTAATCCCGGAACCAGCTATTCCAAAAATCAATGATATTCTCAGGTTTGTAATACCGCGAAATGGTCCATATCATGGAAAGTGAAGGGTCACTGAGGGTCTCATCGACGTGGACCCCGTCATTGCCGTCAAAAATATCCCACAGTGCACCGGCGTTCATGTTTTCAAAATACTGGCCAGGTGAGAATTCTGATCCACCGATATTGTCGAGATCGACCGTGAGTGTCCAGCTCCCCTCTTCGTCCACGTCAGAGTATTTGGAATCGCCCGCGTTTGGCCACAGAGTATCACCAGACTGTGTTGCGATGCTGAATACCGAGGCCCAGGCCTCACGGTAGGCCAGATTCATGGCATGTTCGCTGGTCCGCCAAACGGGCTCATTTCGAAGGTCGCGGTCCCAACAGTGCACAGAGCTTCCGCCCTCCGGCCCCAGGCCCACACCATAGGTTTGTGCCACATAGTGAGCATATTCGTGCATGATGACGTCACGGTCGCGACGATCATGCTGCTCTATATAAATCCCGACATCACAGGGATCGAAGTACGAACCTCCGTCTTCGCTGGGCCAAAAGACTCTGATTTCTTTGAGTTCGACGTCAAGGAATGTTTTCGCCTTAACGAAGCCCTCGACAATAGCGTCGAAGACAATGAATTCTCCATGATCGGGTGCTGTCAAGTTAATCACAACCGAGGCATCTCCAGGGTGGGGATGAGCCGCGCTCACGCAAGCATAGGTTTCATTGAACACCGTGTCTGTCAGAATGCATATCTTGCTCTTCGTTTGAGGGTAGGCACCGCTGACCCCCTCAGTAAAGACCTTGACATAGATCTCGTCTGGTTCGTATACACCCGGCGCGACCTGAACGGATTGGACCGACAGGTCTGCTGACGAACCCACCCAAACGGGACTGTCAGAGTCCACCTCCTGGTTGTTTTCCAGGTCGATGTCATCCGGACGAGTCACGATCACGCCTATATAGTAATCGTCGTCAGGTATGCTGTCCGGGAATGTGCACGATGCCATGAACCAGTGGGTGCCACCCACATCGAGAGGGCCCAAAGTCTGACTGCCTAAATGGTAGTCTTTTCATGGTATTCTCCTTTATCATGGCGGCAAGGGTGTTAACAAGATTCTGCTGGCTTCGGCCGGCTCCAGCGGCCATCTGCGGCATTGGCCGGTATCGATCCCCAGGGGACCTGTTTCGGCAGCCTTGCATCTGAAGGCTTCGCGCAGCCTCCCCCAAGGGCAGGCGGGCCGACGCGACGGTTTTGTTGGAGCGTTCTATTCATTTCTTAGCGCCGAAATAGGATCCAATCTGGCCGCTTTAATGGCTGGGAACATACCGAAAGATAAGCCAACAATCGTTGAAAAAACAAGGGCAAGGACAATCGCCCACCCGGGAATATAGGCCATGTCGAGATTAATGTTTGGGATGTTGGCAATGGCGACAGTGAACAATTGGCCAAATCCAATACCGATTAGACCACCAATAGAGCACAATACCACTGATTCAATGAGAAATTGAGTTAACACTGCGGATTGACGCGCACCCACAGCCTTTCGAAGCCCGATCTCTCGGGTTCGTTCAGTGACAGACACGAGCATGATATTCATGATGCCTACGCCGCCCACGATCAGAGAAATACTTACAATGCCCAGTGTTACCATCATGGCGACAGAGGCAATTTCATTGAACGATTTGAGGGCGCTTTTCAGAGACATGACTGTAAATGTGTCGGGGTCGCCAGGATCGATGCCTCGTGTTTGCCGCAAAAAAAACTTCAGTTCAGCCAGGGCATCTTCAGAGGTCTCGGCTGATTGACTTTCTGCCATGGCCTCCACCCAGGGATGGTCCATCAGTTTCATATTCGTTTTAAAGGGGATGAAGATTTCCAGGTTTTCGCTGTTGCCCTCCCCAGTGAACATGTTGGGCTTGGGCTCCATGACGCCCACAATGACGAATGTATTATGACCGATGAGTATCTTTTGACCAATACAATCGCGTTTTAGGCGGAGTGTGTTGCGGAGTTCGGGATCAATAATACAGACATACGTGGCCTGCATTTCATCCATAAGAGAAAGAGAACGGCCTAAGAGATAGGTGCGCCCTTCAATTTCAAGGCAGGCCGGTTCCATACCCTGGACACGTACACCCTCAGACGATTTATCACGAAAAACCACGGTATGACGCCCACCCCAGGAATATCTTCCGAAGCGTTTTACGGAAGGGCAGTGCTCCTGCAGTCCCTCAAAGTGATGGGCTTGAAAACGTATCTGCCATTGACCGACATGTTGCAGCGGGCCGCTGGTTGGACGCTTTGGTGAGATAAAAATACGATTTGTGCCAAAGTCTCCCTGGACTTGAGAGAGGAGTTTTGCCCTGAATCCACTCAAGGCTGCAATGATGGCAGTGACAGAGGCGACACCAATGATGATACCCAGCATCGTCAGAGCGGACCGCATTTTGTTGGCCCAGATTTGTTCCACGGCCAGATAGACAGTCTGATATAGAAAACGGATAAAGGTGATTGGCTTTGTGACCAGAGCTTTCATGGATGTCTCTCCTTGTCAATGACAGAATTAAGATGTCGGCTGACCGAATCTTCTCCTATTGGGAGATCACTGATGATTCACACGTCCAGGACACTGTTGGAAAACCGAGTAAACAGTCCAATACTCTATGTGATAAATACTATGGTGTGGTTCAACAAACTTCCAGATAAAACTGGTGCGGATGAGTTCTTTGCGGCTTCTTACCTTCAGGCACCCTCAGAATGTGCAGCTGTAATTGACGGTCAGGCCGTGCCCGATGTAGTCGTCAAAGTCGCCGGTATGACTGTTGAAGTTCAAGAACCGATAGCCAAGGCCGATGGTCTGGTGCTGTGATTGTTTGTACTTCAGCATCATGTTGATACTGTCATAGGCGTAGTTGCCGGCGAAATCCACGGTGCCGAGTGCCTCGCTGTGTTGAAAGCCGAATGTGCTGGAAGTCCTGTCATTGAAGTAGTAGGTGCCGTCCAACAGCAGGGAATAGGACGTGCCGCGAAAGTCAAACGGCGTCGATCCCTGGGCATGACTGGCGGCCACACCCGTGGCGGGCGTATCAAGGGTATAGTTGTCCAGCATGAACATGCCCACGAGAAAGAGCTTTTTCATGGGACTGAAGGACAGGCTTCCTGCACCGCGGTGAATTTCAAGATTTTGCGTCGTGCCTCCCAGAGAGGTGTCTATGGCTTCATGGATGAACTGATACAACACGCTCAGCGTGGCGTGGTTCGGCAGGAAATAATCCGTGGCAAAGGAGATCTCCTGTCCGGTCCTGCGGAGGTTGTCCAGATAGCCCGGATAGAAGGGCGAGTCGTCCAGCCGATCCGTGGCGCTGCGCTCAAGGTCTTTTAATGAAACCTTGAGTGTCGATTTGAGAGAACGGTTGAGACGTCGAACAGCTTTGAAGGTGTATGTCTGGTCAGTCTGATCGATATCCGCTGTTCTCGACAGATCCGGATCACTGAACACGCCCCCGTGTCTATCCCGCTCACTGAGATGAAGCGCCCGCTGCTCGAGATCGGCATCGAAACTCAGCGTCATGCGTTCCAGGCCCTGATAGGTGACTCGTACTGTCTCGCTGATCGGGACCTCATTGAGTCGACTCTCCACGATGCGGGGCTTGGGCCCTTCATAGAGTCCTGAAAGGAAATTATAGAAATTGCTCGATCCTGACATCTGTGATTGAGTCCTGGACTCTTCCACGCGAGCGCCCACGATAAGACTCAATTTTCCAATGCTTGCGAGATTGTCCACACGGTACCCGAAGGCCCCGGCGTTTGTTTTTCTGCTGGAGCCGCCGCTGTCCGTGGTATGCTCATGAGTGCCAATGGTGTTGCGACTGCTGCTGCTGTGAAGATAGTTGTACATGTAATTGGCAGTGACATAATGCTCGTCGTCCAGGAAGCTGTCAAACATCAGCAGTGTGCGCCAGTTTGTATAGCCCAGATCATCGTCAAGCCAATCAGAATGATTGACAGCGCCGTTTATGTCATGGCTTGACGTGTCGGCTGTCCGGTCATCGTGGTATTGTTCAAATTCCTGTCTCGCTCTGACATTGTACTTGTCAGCCAGCGTATGCGTCACCTCGGTATACAGGGTGTCTGTCGTGCCTTTGACATTCGCAATCACCGG
>JAIPFM010000032.1 GCA_021736645.1 Phycisphaerae bacterium
GATTTTCTCAAGATTTGTGCTATTGACGAACGAAAGACAAACGTATATAGTGCTTCGTTCTTCGGGCGATTAGCTCAGTTGGCTAGAGCACCTGCTTTACACGCAGGGGGTCACTGGTTCGAGTCCAGTATCGCCCATTTCCGAAACCCTTTTAAGCGAAGGGTTTGCGTAAAATCATCCCTGTGTCATTCATCTCGATAAATGCTGTGCTACACTTATGACTACACTTTTAAGGCATTTTTATGAGGTGAACACTATGTCCAGGAGTAGACCAGCATCAAATCCAGTTTCGTACCATAAACACACAAAGCAATACTACGTTACAAGAGGTGGGAGAAGGATATATCTGGGAGTTGACAAGGATATTGCCTTAGACAAGTACCACCGGCTGAACTTAGGTATCGAGCCTGTTCAGCCAGAATCAGTTCCGAAGAACAACATCACGGCCAAAGAATTGGCTAATCGTTTTTTGGTAGTGCAGCAGGCAAACTGGCAGAACCCTAAGAGCACACTTAAATGCTATAAGGATTGGCTAGGTCGCTTCTTGAAGGATCATCCAAAGTTGTGGGTGGCTGACTTTACAGTTGAAAAGTTTGCTGCATGGAAACTCTCATTGAAGGAACGTGACTATTCCCCTGAATCTATCAATCATTATCTGGGGGCGGTAAGGGCAATGTTAACATTTGCCGAAGACACAGGCCTCATTGAAAAAACACCCAAGCTGAAACGTGTTAAAAATGCCACGCGAGTTGGATTAGGCCATTGCTGCTGGTAGAAGCCTCTTTATGCCTGAGGAAGCGCAAAAAAAAGAACGAGCCATTCAGGCTCGGTCGTCGTCTCTCGCGAAACTCCATGTTGAGGCCAATACTGATCCTCAGGGCGTCAACCCGTCTTTACAGAATGTCCCACCTTCCTCACTGCCCTACTGAGCTTACTGTATATGCCATAATCTACACCAAGACCTACACCAAAGACCATCGAATCCCCGATTGGCACTCAGCAGGACCATTTTGTTCACGGATTACATCCGTGAGGTCAATATCCTGAATTTGTCTTGAAATACCGGCGTTTGCGACATTTCTATGGTGAAAAACACCGTAATGTGGGCTAGGGGTACACCAATATAATACAACTACGGGCCACCCATACCGCAATGGTTTTCACAGTGTTTGTAGTCATTGACATTTGCCAGACTCTTGTATAGGTTCTCCCAAAAAAGCTAGCGGTCCTTTCGTTGACTACGATTAAAGTTCGTTTCACATAAACGCAAAATTGCCATGCGAATACCATTTGCCTATGCTTACCTATATTGTCAAATCCCATACTTTTGCTCTAGGAATTTGAGTGCGTCCTGCGGCGATTATGAAAACCCTATTGAGTTCTGTCACTCACTACCGATTGTGCGAATCCAATAATTCCACTTTGTTTGGCGTTTTTTTTTGAAAAAAGATGACATTCTATCGCCCTTTTCGACGCCACTGTCTTGTGGAGAGGAAAGACCAGACAAACAGAGGCCCTTTAAAGACAGGAGAGCTGCTCCAATCACTCTCCAAACTCGAATACGCTGCAAAAAAAATGCTGAAAAATAGGTATATCTACGTAGCATAATTGAAAGAAAGATCTACGGTGGCTATTGCACAGTTTTTACATCTGTAATAGAATCGTACGAGATCAACATTTCAAGAGAATGCTAGAGATCTTTTTGCGATTAAGGAGACAGAGAATGCCTAGACGAACAGAACTTTTTTTTCTATTGCCTGCAATCGTAGCCATCTCGTAGACGAAAAGCTGGTCGATAAAGGTGAGGGAACTGTCACACAAATCGAAAATCAAAACTCTTCAGCCATGTGGTCGCCACGCCGCTCGCGCGTCAGGCAATGGTCTTGGTGCATAAATGACTAATGATCCGTCAATAAACATCACTCCTGCAGGCATTAGAGTAGTCATGCCTTATGACAAAGAAAAGAACAAAGCCCCCTGAGTCTTGATGTGCCCAGACAGGTTCATCCCTCAATGCAGCAAGAAAGGAGGTCATGCCATATTGGTGAACTGAAATGTTACAGCAGCTTTGCAGTGCTACACACTGTTTAAGTTTGATCGAGGACAGAGACAACATTTTTTGGAAAGGAGAAAAACCATGTCAAAGAAACTGAGAGTATCACTGATCGCCTTGGTTATGTGCGTCTTATTGCCCTTAGTGACTCACGCAGACATTGACCAAGACGGAGATCTCAACGTCATTAACGATCCGGGAAATCCCTCTGATGGCCTGGCCTATCTGGACCTGAGTTACAGTTTTGGCAAAACCAAATCAGAAGCCCTGGCTAACGCACAAGTTACCTACCCCAGCGCCAGGCTGGCCCAGCCGAGTGAATTTGAACACTTGTTCGACGCCAGTGGTCTGCAATATTACACTGGTGACAACAAAGGAACTATGGCCGATCTGTTTGGTAAGGATCAGGGGCATGTAATAAACGTATGTAGAGATGCAGAAGTAGGCACTTTGTTACTCTATAAACTCACTGATAGCATTCCTCAAAATGCTTCCAACATACTGATATATGGGCTACCAGATGAGGATAATTATTATAACGAATTAAGTATCTACCGAGATGGAATCTACATTAGCTGGGGCGGCTACAGTCCTCCCGACGATCCTTCCCACTGGTTAATCGGTTGGCTCATTGTTGTCCCAACATTACAGAATCAATCGCCCATTGCAAATGCCGGCGATGACCAAACCGTTGAGCAGGACAGTCGAGATGGAGCAGTCATTGCACTGGACGGATCAGATTCCAGCGATCCTGATGAGGGTAGTTTGACTTACATATGGACATGGGTTGGGGGAACAGCCCAGGGCATAACCGCGATCGTGACACTCCCCCTTGGGACTACGGAAGTGACATTGACGGTCAGTGATGGACAAGATAGTGACTCGGACACAGTGCGTATCTCGATCCAGGATACCACTGCGCCGGTCCTCACCGTACCAGACGACAAGCAGGCCGAACAGGCAAATCTCGCGGGCACGGCAGTGGACATTGGGCAGGCGTCGGCAGAGGATATCTGCGATGCAGATGTCGAAATCACCAATGACGCCCCACCGTTCTTCCCGTTGGGACAGACCACCGTGACCTGGACGGCCACGGATGACAGCGGCAACGCAGCAACGGGGACACAAATCGTAACGGTTGTGGATACAACTGTGCCAGTCCTCACTGTACCTGGTGACAAGCAGGCCGAACAGGCAAATCTCGCGGGCACGGCAGTGGACGTCGGTCAGGCCTCGGCAGAGGATATCTGCGATGCAGATATAGACATCACCAATGACGCCCCACCGTTCTTCCCGTTGGGACAAACGACCGTGACCTGGACGGCCACGGACGACAGCGGCAACACGGCCACAGGCACACAAATCGTAACGGTTGTGGATACCACTGCGCCAGCCCTCACTGTACCGGAAGACACGCAGGCCGAGCAGGCCAATCTCGCAGGTACGGCTGTCGACATCGGCCAGGCTTCGGCAGAGGATATCTGCGATGCAGATATAGACATCACCAATGACGCGCCACCGTTCTTCCCGTTGGGACAAACGACCGTGACCTGGACGGCCACGGATGACAGTGGCAACGCAGCAACGGGGACACAAATCGTAACGGTTGTGGATACAACTGTGCCAGTCCTCACTGTGCCCGGTGACAAGCAGGCCGAACAGGCAAATCTCGCGGGCACGGCAGTAGACATTGGCAAGGCCTCGGCAGAGGACATCTGCGATTCAGATGTTGAAATTGCCAATGATGCGCCAATGATCTTCCCATTGGGGCAGACGATTGTGACCTGGACGGCCACGGATGACAGCGGAAACGCAGCAACGGGGACACAAATCGTGACGGTTGTAGATACCACTGCGCCGACTGTTGTCAGTGTCTCTGCGGATCCTGAGACACTTTGGCCAGCCAACCACAAGATGGTGGAAGTGACAATATCTGTGGTCGCTGAGGATATCTGTGATGCGGAGGTAGAGTGCGCAATCCTAAGCGTAACTAGCAACGAGGAGACTGACGGTCCAGGCGATGGAAACACAGAGCCGGACTGGGAAATTTCAGGTTCCCTAACGGTCAACCTGCGTGCTGAGCGTTCGGGCAGTGGTGAAGACCGCGTGTATACTATAACGGTCGCCTGCACAGACGACTCCGGCAACGAAAGTACAGCGACAGTCGAGGTCACCGTGCCCCATGACAAGGGTAAAGGTGGGAAGAAAAAGTAGGTTTACGTTCGAAGTATTGATTTAAGGAACGGGCCATCTCCTACAAGATGGCCTGTTCCTGTCATGATACCGAAAGGTTCCGGTATGGTGCATGCAGCTCCAATTTTGATGGTGATCACAATCGTCCATACGCTACTGCCTTCTGCAGTAGAACGGCTTGACACCCAGCGAACGGATTCTCAATATCGTGTCTTTTTTGACGATTTTGAAACCGGTCGATTGGATACTACGCGATGGCAACGCACACAGGAAGGCGACTTCAAGGAGGCCAACGTTGATGTGATGGATGTTGAGCTTGGTGATGGCGTCGATTACCGACTGCGTGTTCAAGGCAACACAATGGGGACACACGACGATACGGTAAAGTTTCTGGGCGTCAGGAGTGTCGAGCCAATCGTGTTTACGCCAAGAGCCGTAGTGTCTTTCGATCTTGACTGGAATCAGCAGACTAACGGCTGCTATCTCACGGCAGCCGTGTACCTGTGCCCCACGGCAACCTCGAAAAACCCGCGGGACGAAGCGGATTGGCTCAAGTTCGAGTATGTCGGCGTACCGCCCGGCAAGAAGGCCCGTAGCGTAGTGGCAAGAAAGACGAGGGGGAGAGTGCAATACCTTCATCGAGATGGGTGGCCAGAAGACCGTCAAGGCAGAGGCATCGGCAATCAGCATATTGACATCATGAGGGATGGCAACGGATTCCATATCCTAGAGAATGGCCGGCAACTCTACCGCACCCCGTCTCATGACTTGCACTTTGACGAGGTGTATATCTATCTTCAGATGAGTAGCCATAGCAACTATCCCAGCCGGGAGGTCTATTTTGACAATATCACCATTTCGGAATAACGCATTCACTCCACTGCCTACAGCATCAGTTCTTTGGTGAGGTAACCTGCGAACAACTATGGAATACAACGAACCTGCATAGAAGGAGAAATCGGCCATGAGACCAAAGCACACGACTAGGCTTTCTATAACTTGCGCGTCCGTCCTAACCGTCGTAGTGTTGTTGCTCATCTGGTTGAAGCCGGCATATGGCCAGGACGAAAAAAAGATCGTTAATGTAGACGAGTCAGTCAATCCAGGCACGGCATTGGCAGTTGCAGAGGAAGAATCAATTGCATCTGATCAGGCGTCTCAGACGGATGATTCGGTGGCAGTCCCTACCCCCTCTGAAAAAGCAGTTCGTTTCTATAGGAGCGGTTTGTGGTGGTGGAGTGTCCAAGAGATCTGGTCCTGGTTCATCCCGGCCTTAATCCTCTTCACGGGCCTTTCGGGACGTCTGGGCCGTTTTACAGAACGTATTGGAAAGAAGCAGGTGATCGTGACAATACTCTTCGTTGCCATCTACTTCTTGATTGACTTTTTGCTCACCCTACCGGTGAACTACTTTGCGGGGTATGCACGGGCCCACGCCTACGGATTATCCAATCAGACACTGGGCCGGTGGCTAAAGGGTGCGGCAGTCAATTCTGGAACCATGATGGTATTGTACATCATCGGCTTTGCGGTTTTGCGAATTCTCATACAACGAAGCCCCCGTCGCTGGTGGGCCTATTCCAGTGCAGTCGTGGCTGCCATTATCTTTTTCTATTTGATGATCCATCCAGTCTGGGTGGCACCTCTGCTAAACCGTTACGGTCCACTACAGGACAAGACACTGGAAGCAGACATTCTTGCCCTGGCTGATCGTGCAGGTATTGAAGGAGGCCGAGTCTTTGAGGTGGACATGAGCAGGGACACCAAGGCCCTCAACGCCTCGGTCAGAGGTATCGGCAAGACCAAACGCATTGTCTTCTGGGATACACTGACATCCCGACTCGATCACGATGAAGTTCTGGTCGTCATGGCACACGAGATGGGGCATTACGTGCTTCATCACATGTACAGAACCTGGATTTCCATTTCCCTTGTCTACGGTTTGGGTCTGTTCCTAACCGACCGCATGGGACGCAGGATTATTCAGAAATACCAATCTCGGCTGGGCTTTCAAAACCTGCATGATGTGGGAGCCGTCCCTCTCTTTATGCTGATATCAGGTATCCTCTTCTTCGCAATGGCTCCACTCTTGAATGCGGACAGCCGTTATCGCGAACGGCAAGCCGACCAATTCGCTCTGGAGCTCACCCACAACAACCATGCCATGGCACAGAGTTTTGTTGCTCTACAATCCACGAATCTTGCCGTTCCCTACGCCCACTGGTTTGACAAACTCCTCCGGAGAACACATCCATCCCTCGGAGAACGCATAGACTTCGCCAACACGTACCGCCCCTGGGAAGAAGGCAAACCAGGGCGATATGATAAGCTCTTTGCACCCGTGAATAACAGATAATAACAGCTACTGGTTCACCATGAGGACGGCTATCACCGTATTCGAGAACACCTTGCACGTAGGGTGCAAAAAGTCTTCCGCAGCATAAACTCCTTTTTCAAACAAGGATAGGTTCAGTTTGGTTGTTGATATTCGGCCGGATGTGATTTTATTTCAGAAGAATGCTATACCCAAAAACACCACTTGGCCATATGCAGTGTAAACACCTCCCGTTTCATGTTCGATTGTTTGCGTCACTGCCCCCTACTCAGGCAGCTAGTCTATGGTACGACTTTAGCAAGCCACCCAAACGCTCAATGCAAGTGATCTCAGCCTTGTCATCAAGTATGTGTTTAGGTTCAATGATTCGGTCCAACGTTTGATGAATTCGCTCATGATGATAATACAGAGCGAACTGCTCAAGTACATATTTAAGTTGCCTCACTGAAGACAGAACCAAGTGATCCATGCACTCTGATTTGACCGACTTCACAAAGCGTTCAGCATAGCAATTCAAATCAGGGCTTCGCGCAGGAAGCCGCACTGGTTTCACGCCGATGCTCTTGAGTATTCCATGCAATCCATCGGTTCTATACAGCGGATCACGATCATGGATCAGATATCGTTTTCCATGCAAGAAACCACTTTCACTATCGGTAAGAATCTTTGCAACTTGTTTCATATAGGGCCCATCCGGTTGTAGCTTAATAGGAGCATAAAAGACCTTCCGGGTAGCCAGTTCAATCACAAAGAACACCGTGCATCTGACCAGTTTACGCCCTACCAGAAGCTCAATCGTAAAGAAGTCACACGCAGCCAAAACATCCCAATGACTCTTGATAAACTCATGCCAGGTGGATCGAACGGTTAAGTCGGGTTCAGGATCATAGCCATTTTGAATAAGGATGTTTTTCACGCTGGATTTGCTAATAGTGTAACCCAGATAAATGACTTGATCCCGGATTTTCTGGTAGCCATACCGGGGATTTTCTTCTTTGAAACGAATCACCAGATTGATAATCTCCTGAGTAAGCGGAGGGCGACCAACATATACTCGGTTCACTTTGTGATAATAACTTCCACTGTTTTGTCACTATCACATCAGGTATCAATCAATACAAAGCGGAACCCGCTACAATACTCTATGATAGGCTACAATCCTCACCAATAACTGCACCAAGATGATCTTGGCAATCAGAAAGACAATCGCAATATCTCTGATCACCGGAGTGCTTCTATCCCTATAAAATGTTAATCATCGGTTAATGGTTGACAAAGGTGTGCCTGGAACTGCCAATTCTGTTCGTGAGAGTTTTTTAACCTGGACAGCCATTGCTGATTCCAATCGTTGTCTGTGTACAAACCAGCGACAGAAGGGCAACATCCTGAAGATGTCCAGTATGTAACAAGAGATCGACTGGTAATTTGAATTGTTGCGAAGAGTGTGGTGGCAAGATATAATTCAGCCATGAAATTCTCATTGAAAAATAGCTCGATACAAGAAGCCACTACTGAAACGACAGGTGATCTTTAGGGCTACACTTTTGACTACACTTTTGCGGGTGGATTTAAGGGTATTCAACGGTTTCTACTGTGTTTTAACAGTTGAATAAGTATTGATTTTAACGTGATTTAAGTGATTACAGCATTTTGACCGATGTGCTTTACACGCAGGGGGTCACTGGTTCGAGTCCAGTATCGCCCATTTATGCACGTATCGAATGAATTGTTCCATTTCACATCAGACAAAACCGAGTAGGCTTAAAAGACAAGAATGCCCAGGGTAGTCGAGTCCAGTATCGCCCATTCTTCAGCACTCACGTCAAGCGTCCGACGTTCCAGGAGGTCCATGACTGTGTCATTCCGCATAAGCCTGTTTCGACAGAAAGAGGTTCAAACGCTGTGTCAGCTGTTCTGCAATATCCGGCATATCAAGAGACTCAGCCAGTTCCAGGCCCTCTTTCACCACAGCCACGGCCCTGTCAAATTGACCATTGGCCGCATAGGCTGCTGCAAGGGTATCCAGCAGATTGGGTTCCTGGCGATTCGACAGCTGACAGGCCTTCAGTGCCAGCGTGACAGCCTCACCTGGATCATAATAAGGGGCGTTGCTGTGTACAGCCAATCGCCAGGCCAATGAATTTAAGGGGGCGGCCCAGTCGGGTTTGATGTCAATGGCCTTTCTAAAATGGCCAACCGCCTCTTCGTTCCTGTTCACCAGGACGCAGAGTTGCCCAAGATAGAAATAGGAATACGCTGGATCTTGGGAGGCGTCTATTTTGGATTGAATGCTCATGATCCGTGTCTGGAAGCAGCGATTCAGCAATTCCCTGTTGTCGGTTATGCCCTGTTGTTCCACGGGATTGTCCCGGGCATACTCATCCACAAGCTGAAAAAATCGTTGTTTCTGCGCCGGTGTCACTTTAGAGAGTGGAACCATGTCCTTGAAGGGAGCATTGACAGACAAGGCATAGGCCGCAAAATCAATTTGGGCATCCACATCGGACATCAGGTGGTCACGTATGGCGGTGGTCTCTTCACTGAAAACTGCGTGACGGTCAATGGTCAATCTTATGGCCGATCCCTCAAAGGTGTACAGAAGTCTGGGTGCTGAAAACTCCAGAAGAGGATGATTGTCTGTGTTAATGGGGCCTGCAGCAAAGAGCCGTCCGAGATCCTCGGACACCAACAGCCGGTAAAACAACTCCGGATAAAGCAACTTGACATTCTCTGATTTCTGAATGTACTTCAGTTGCCTGCGGGCGTTTTCGAGGTTCAGCCTCTGCTTGCCCTTGAAGCCGACAAACAGGAAATCAGATCCCTGTCCGGATGGGCTGGTCAAGGCAAGCAGGCCATTTGGAAAGACATCCCTGAATGTCCTTCCCACCAGGGAAAAGGTCTCCCAGTTCACCTGGTACGTATGGAACCACTGTACAAATATCCCATTGTCATTGAGCTTGTCCTTTGCCAGTTCAAAGAACTCGCGTGTGAACAGGGTGGCCACCCCCGCCATCCACGGATTCGACGGTTCAGAGATGATCACGTCATACCGTCGATGGGTGAGTTGAAGGTGCGCCCGTCCGTCCTGCACAATGATATGGGTTTTGGGATGCGCGAGGACTTGATTATTCCAGGGGGTGAAGATGTCGCTGGCCTCAACGACCTGTTTGCTGATTTCCAACACATCCAGACGTTCGATCGGGTAATGCAGGACTTCACCTGCAGTCACTCCGGTGGCCAATCCCAGTACCATGACATGTTTGGGATTGGCATGGAAGAGCATGGGCAAATGGGCCAGGAGTGTCTGGGTCATCATATCTTCACCCGACGATCCATCCACTTTTCCGCCATTGACAATGACATAATGAGGTGCGGCTCCGGGGCGCGGAAAACTCATCACCGTGGTGAACCCGCCAATCCCATCGCCGTAATAAATCAGCTCGCTTTCATCCCCTTTTCTCAGTAGTTCCGGCCCGTTAAAGAGTGCGCTGCCCCAGCCCAGCTCACCAAGGTTCAGGCTTATGTCGTCGAACCGCTGATACCTTCCCATGGACAACAAATGACGGTCCCATGAGGGATAATAAAGACTCAATACCACCCCCAGACAAACCGGACCAGCGATCGGTACCCAGCGTTTCATGTCCCTGAATCTGTTTGCCAGAGTCATACCCGCAACCACGAGACAGGTCACCAGCTGTATCACGGTGATCAATCGCAAACCGGTCTCTTTTCCCAAAAGCGGTATGAGTACAAAACCCGCACAGAAAGAGCCCAGAACGGCGCCCATCGTATTAATGGCATAGGCAATGCCTATTGAGCGGCCTACATGGGCCACTGAACGCGTATAGATTTTGCTTACCAGCGGGAAGGTGGCCCCCAAACAGAGCGTGGGAATGAGCATAAATCCAAAGAGCACGCCTGCCTTGACCAGGTTCATTTCGCCAAAACTGTCCTGTGTGTGGAACAGCAGTTTGGCAAAGAACAACTGGCTGTTGCCCAGGAGGTGACTCACGACGAGGGCAGAGAGTGCGGCCCCGACCTGTGTATAACACAGAAGCGCGATCGGGTCCCTTGTTTTATCGCCCAGGCGTCCGAACAGCATGCTCCCCAAGGCCAGGCCGGTAATAAAGGTGACCAAGACCACTGTGAACGAATACGAGGTCGGCCCCACAATCACCCCCAACAGTTTGGTCCAGATGACCTCATAGGCCATGGAGCAGAAACCGGATACCGCAAAAATGATCAGCGCCCCAGTAAGAGTCGAACGCTTCGGGGTCTCCCGGGACGGATCGTTCAGCAGGGCCGGATCCTGCCCAGGCTCCGGCTCCCTGTCAGGAAACTTGACTCGAACGCTGACCAGGATACACACCCCGCCAATGACCGCATTGAGCGTCACTGCAGCAATCAGGGTGCCTTGTGCTCCCATGCGATCGATCATCCAAAAGCCACAGGCCAGTGCACCCAGGGCTGCCCCGATGGTGTTCAGACCATACAGACGTCCGGTGTGGGAACTGGTGTGTGTCAGGCTGGTGACATAGAATCGGCACAGAATGGGTAATGTGGCTCCCATACACATGACCGGCACTGCCAGAAGCGCACAACATCCGATAAAGTTCAACACACTGTACAGCATGAAATGGTCAAAGAGTTGATTGTACAGAACCGCAAACAGCGGCCTGAACAGCACGAGCAGGCCCGGCAAGACCAGGCAGTAGCCTGCAACAACCAGTTCCAGGATGCCGTACAGCCGTATGAGTTGGCCAGGCCCTTTGGCGCGGTCAATGATCCGACTGGCCAGGTAAGCGCCCAGGCCCAGGCCTCCCATAAAGACCGTCAAGATAATACTCACGGCAAAGGGCGCTCCGCCAATGAGCTTGACCAGCAGTCGTGTCCAGAGGATCTCGTACACAAGTCCCGTAAAACCGGATAGAAAGAAGCAGACCAGGATCAGCCATGAGACCCTTGTGAAAGAGTCAGACCCTTGTTGCCTTGTTGAAGAAACTTTTGCTGTATTGGCCATATCAGGATCATCTCCAAAAAGATGAGCGATTTGAAACAACTGAAATCAATGGATATCCTCGTAACACCATGGGCCCTATACACACATACATTGTCGCAGACACGATTTTCTCTACACCTGTCAAGCCACATCACGGTCTGTTCAGTGAGTATACGACTTATGTCGACTGTCGGAATAAGCCGTCTTAATAAACAATCTAATACAGATATGAGTCCTGGTACTCCGCCTGCAAGGAGCATCCCATGGCCAGGCCGCCATCCAACGTGCTACTCTTCCTGGACACGAACGCCCCAGTCATACTTGGGTTCAGGTCCCATGTCAAGTTCCAGGCGTCCCCCCTTGAGCAACTCTCTGGCTGGGAAAGAAAAGGACTGGAGCTGTTTACCATTTAGGCGCGCGCCCTGAATATACTTGTTCAGTCGAGACGCATGATTCGCCTTGATCACAAAGGTGTCCCCCCTGCCATAACGATGGCCCAGGTCGATCTCGACTCTTTCATACAGGGGACTGCCGATTTCATAGATGGGATCTGCACGGCACCCGCCGTCCGTCTGGAACAGGCCCAGTGTGGCCATGATGAACCAGGCGCTCATCTGGCCCTGGTCTTCATCGCCCAGATAGGCATTGGACAATTCGTATCCATAGTACCGATCGCAAATGGCCCGACTCCATTTCTGTGTGAGCCAGGGACGCGACACCCAGTTGAACAGGAAGGCGAAGTGCATGGACTGCTGGTTGCCCTGTACCACGGGATAGTCCCAATACTGATCATTGGGTGCATTGAAACGTACCTTGTCACTCTCTTGAAATCCCCAGGTCAGTCTCTCTCTAAAACGGTCCACGCCGATCTCTCTGGCAAGCGCAGGCACATCCTGATGTACAAAGAAGGTGAGCTGCCACGCATTGCCTTCCACATAATGATGGTTTCGACCAGACTGATATGGATCAAAGTCTGGAAACCAGGTGCCGTCCGATTTTTTCATGCGTGCATAGCCAGATTCTTTATCGATCACATTTTTCCAAAAATACCCCCGTTCAATGAATGTGTCATAGTCTGACTGTCTGCTCAGGGATTTGGCAAACTGAGCCACTGTCCAGTCGTCAAACGAGTACTCCAGAGAATTTGAAAAACGGCCCTTGTCATACGGCACATAGTGATACTTCAAATAGGCCTCCAGGTCACGATTGCCTGCAAATCCCCCGCCGACTTCCCTGGCCGGGGTGGTCTGCATCTTCTTGACTGCTTCAAAGGCCTTGTCAGCATCATAATCCCTGATGCCCATCTGATAGGCACCCACGATCAAGGGGACCTCGTGCTCAGCCACCATCACAGGGATATATTCCATGCCTGCAGGCCCCTTGGCGAGCCAGCCGTTGGCGTCATACATGGCCAGTTGGGATTTCACCCAGCGGCTCGACCAGTCAGGTGTCACCAGGTTCCAGAATTGATTCAGATTCCAAAACGTATTCCAGAAGGCGTCACAGCCCAGGGCCACAGCCTCAGGGTCCTTGAGTTGCTGGATTGTCTCAGACGCATCCACCCATTGACCATTCACATCGCTGAAAATATTCCTGCTGCAAATGGCCCTGTACATATTCGAATAGAACCGCTTTTTTTCACGACGGTCATGACTGGTGATCTTCACGCGGTTAAAAATGTCGTTCCACGTATCAAGATTGTGCTGTCTGACTGCATCAAAGCGCCATCCAAAGGGTTTGACAATCTCGGTGTCCAGATTCCTGCGCGCATTCTCGAGGCTGACATACGACAGGCCGGTACGGACCTGCACGACCGGGTGTTCTGCGGTGTCAAACTCAATGAAGGCACCGGCATCTGCCACCTTGCCCGTTGTAAAGACATTCCCGCTCTCCTGAATGCCCTGGTCCGTCCAGAACCCGATCTTTCGGATGGGTCGGTCAAAGTCCACTGCAAAATGCACGGTGTATTCCTGAGAGATTCCCCCTGACCAGGTATTCGGAGACAGTTGTTTGCTGTAGCCCTCCAGAGAATGATCGCTGATCTGCCTGATATAGACACCTTCCAGGTTGTAGCCGTATTCTGCAGGACTCTGCAGGTCAATCAACACGCGAGAGCCTGCACGATCCGTTGGAAAGGTATATCTGTGGAATCCGCAGCGCGTGGTGGCCGTCAGTTCTGCATTGATGTGATAGTCCGTGAGTTGTGCCCTGTAGTACCCGATCGGGGCCTGCTCCGTTTCCTTGTTGAATCTGGACCGGTACCCGGAATCAGGCTCCTTCTGATCTCCAACCTGTGTGTTCAAGGGACCATTTGTGGGCATCAAACTCAGACCGGACATGGTCCATTCATGGATGTGACTGAACCCGCCGATGCTTTCAAAGATGGGATCATAGCCTGCCTGCCATCCCCCGTTCTGATTGTCAGGACTCAACTTGACCATACTGAAGGGCATCCACGGCCCAGGTGCAATCATCCAGCGTGAATGGGCTGTGCCCATTTTGGTATCCGCATACTCTGCCAGTGTCACTGGCTTCTGCGGCCTGCGTTCAACCAGACCGGACTGACAGACTTTCCCATCCACGTATATTTTGTAGGGGCTGGTTCGGGCTGACGCCACAGCAGGCATGGGGGCTTCGAACACATATCTGCCCGTTTCAACGGTCTCCTTGAAAATCTCCTGACCGTCCAGTACCACGCTCAACAGGGGTGTGCCTGACAGGTGTTCCACATCCACCAGCAACGGCTGTTTTTTGCCTGCCTCTGTGTCCACTTCATAATGCGCAGCCACCACGCTTCGCAAAAAAACCTTGTCTTCGGAAAGAAGCACAGCCTCATCAGGCCCCTCCAATCTGATCTGATCGAACAGCAGCCACGAGCCCTGAAGGATCGTCAGCGTGATCTGATTGCCGCCCGTTTGGATCCAGTCGTTTTCAAGGGATATTTCAATCAGGGTTTCTTTGCCCTCTTTGGACTGTCCCTCTATGGTGCTGTGCCCGGAACCCTTGGGCAATTGATATGTCCACGCCCTGCCATTGACCGTGACCTTGAAGCGCGGCGCATCCTGCGCGTGATTGTCCATGAGGTCCACCACCAGCTTCCAGGGCCCTGACTTGGGGGATTCGCGGAGACCGAAGAGTATGTTCAGGGTGTGCGACCGCCAGCCCGACGTGGACCAGGTCCCGCCCCACTGGTCGCTGGGGCCGGGAAGTACATAGGGCCAGTCCTCCTTGACCACCGAAGTCCCGACCAGAAAGTACTTGTCCTCCCAGCCAAAATCATGGGTCAGAAATTCCTTGTAACCTCCAGGCGCCAGAGAAAACTCTTCAGTACTGTTGTCCGAATCACCGATCTGCCAGAGAACCCCGGCCTGACTGTCCACAGAGAAGGACAACACACTCAAGAGCAGCAAACATACACGCTGGTTAGTTTTCATAGCTCCAATCTCTTTCTAATATTTTTGATAAAATTGACAGCAGACGTCCCGACTTTGCCTATCCATAGGATATACAGGCGGTTTCACAGTGCATCTTGAAAGATCCATGCCATATTGCCCTGTAATTCCATGTCTGTCAATAATCCTCCCTCAAACGCGTTGCAGAAACACGCCAGTGTGCTATACTGTACCCACGCTATCTGAAAGGCCATTTTAGCAAAGGTGAGACATATGAAGTATCTGACATTCGTGATTTTGGGTTTGGCAGTCTCTTTCGGAGTCACGGGCTGTCATGCTGGTAAAGCCAACCAGAAACCACTGCATCTTCTTGAAAGCTATCCTGAAGCCTGGACCTATTACCTGGCCGATCCCAATGCCACGCTGCAGGATGTGTGGCAACTCCGGGACAGTGTCCTGATCTGCAAGGGCACGCCTCTGGGGTACCTCTACACACAAGAGTCCTATGATGACTTCATTCTCAAGCTCGAGTGGCGATGGGCGCCCTACAAGACACCAGGCAAAGGGGGTGTCTTGATCCGAATGACTGGAGCGCACAAGATTTGGCCCAAGAGCCTGGAGGCCCAGATCAATGTGAATGAGGCAGGTGACTTTTGGGGATTGGACGGCTATGGATTCTCTGGAGACGCGGACCGAAGAGAGACCTTGACCCATGACCTGTATGGTGAGCTCACACACCTCACAAAGACTGAGGCCATGGAGAACCCTCCCGGACAGTGGAATACCTACGAAATCCATGCGAAGGATGATACCGTGACACTCTTCATCAATGGAAAGCAGGTGAATCAGGCCACACAGTGCCCTGCCCATGCCGGCAGGATCTGCCTGACGTCTGAGGGCCATGAAATCCATTTTCGAAACATCTCACTCACCGTACTGGATTGAGGGTATAAAAATACCCGCGTGATTCAATGAACAACGCGGGTAACATGAATCGATCTTGAGGCGGTCACATAGACGCTGAACACCACTACGCCTTCTTGACAGTATCCAGTGTGTCCCAGGTGATGCCCACACGCTTGAGGGCGTAGCCGAGTTCGTTCATATAGTCGCCATACCCGGTCATCCAGTGAAAGCCCGGCATTCTTTCTGCCAGCGTCAGATCGTCGCAGTCATAGCTGACATCAATTTGCGACCGACAAATATCCATGAACGGTGCATCGAGGATCTTGCCGCGCAACCCGACCCAACGTTTCAGGGCAAAGTCAGGCGCAATATTGGTCACGACCTGGCCTTTGGACATCTCGACCTTGGGGGCCGCACCATAATCCGACTCAAAATGCGTCAGAATTCGGGCAGGTTCCAGGTTTTTGCCGTCCATCCTTCGAGGTGCAGTACAGTGGGCCAGTGTGATCATGCCATCATGGGGATACGTGGGATCGTTCAGAAATACGGGCTTGCCTGAAATGTTGGCCAGGAGCACGCCCGAGGGTATGACCACGAAATCCGATTCGCAGAAGGCCAGATACCCGGCATCGTTCAACAGGCTGAGCGTCATGCAGGCCGTGGTTTGAGACAGGGGCATGATCGTGCCCATACAACTGTTGATGGTGATCGCGCCGCATCCCTCCTGATTCAACACACCCCGGAAGACCTGATCCAGGAGGAAACAATTCTGCACATACTCACGTTTTGTCTCCAGGCTGCATCCCGCGTCTTTCAGATAGGCATCAGCCCGCTGCCCAGCCCGTCTGACTGCTGTGTCATCAGCTCGGGCCTCATTAATCAATTTACCCAGGTCGTCGTAGGACAGGGTCTTGATGTCAAAGTCCCAGACCTTTTTCACCAGGTTCGGCACCACATTGGCCGGCTGCGCCCAGGCACCGGGTCCGCCCACAGCCACGATCTTCGTACCCATGGTGTTGCGAAGACCACAGAGCGAACGCAGACGCCACAGTATTTCATCCTGGCTGTCTATGACCACATCCCAGTCATCGACACCCTTGACCTTCAGCGTATCCGTGTGCTGACGCAAATAGCGAGGGCTGATGATCTCGTACCAGAGATACACAGGACCTGACTTGTGCCTGCAAAAGATAATCATGTCCTTTTCTGCCTTGGCCAGTGCGTCGAACGCGCCCATCCAACCGCCTGCCGCATAGACAATGAGGACATCTGCATCCTTTAATGCCGCTTCACTGGGCAGGCCATTCGATCCATTGACCTTGGCGATCGGCTGGATATCAAGCGGAAAGTCGGCCCGCTTGACGAGCGCATTCAATTCCGTCTTGATACGCGTCACCTCTTGACTGGCGTCCTGTTCTGTCTGAATGCCGCCCCAACTGCGCCAACTGGTTTGCGGTCTGCGCTGCGGCGTGTCATACACGAGTATGGGCTTGACCTTCAGGGCCCTTCGCTTGGGCGCAGTCTCATGCCCGGCTTCTGCACCTGAGACTGCAGACCAGGTCAGGCCGGTCAGCGCCACACCCAGCAAGGCGCTGCCGCCCACACCCTGCAGAAATCCGCGTCTGGTGATACTGTGATTGCCGTGCCCGGCGCACGGACAGCATGTGCTTTGCAATACCTGTTGATTCTGGTGTTCCATAGTCATAAGTGTTTCTCCTTACTTTTACGGGTACATGGCCCTGTCAAAAACTGACATTCTGAATCGAACCGTACAAAACATTCCAGATAGTTGATCGAATCCACATTGACTTTTCACACGACTGACTTGCCATGCAGTCGAATCTGCAGTTGGCCACGCACAGATCCCTGTCAAGTCGAACAGCCGCTACTCCTTGTCACTCGAATCCGTTTGTCTGCCCTCCAGCGTGGCTTGCATCACGCCTGCGACTTGTTTGGCAATGGCCTGATACCCTTCCTTGGTGTAATGAACATTGCCCGGTGCAGTAAACAGGGTGGGAGGAAAACGCTTGGTAAGCGTGTACAGATCATCGATGGGTATGCCATGTTTCTTCATGATCTTGGCAGCCACATCATTGTATTTCTTGTCATCTCCCACAAAGCGGCCCGCCTCGTGTTCCGGCACCACGGTGGTGTGTGCCCAGATGAGTTTTGCATGCGTCTTTTTGAGTCGGGTGACAAGCTGGTCCAGATTCTTTTCGTATTGAGCCAGGGAGGTTGTGACCGTACCGTTGACCTTGTCCCTGTTCCCCTGGACTTTGGAGTCTGGATGGCGGTAGCAGAGATCCCACAAGCCCCAGTTAAAATGGATGACGTCCCATGTCGTATCTCCGATCCACTGGTCCAGCAGTTTCAATCCCGTGCCTGTGTGCTGCGCGTTCCCCTTGTGATGCTTGACCACAGCGACTTTTTTCAGCATCTCAGTGACATGGGGTGTATACCCCAGGGATATGGAATCCCCGATGATCAGCACGTTGGGCAGAGTGTCCCCTTGTGGTGTCTCCCTGGCACAGGCTGACGGCAAGCTAATACAAGTCAGCAGCCACGCCACCATGATTAATTTCTTCATATCTGTTTCCTTAAGTGTAACTGGGTTACTGAACTCTTTGATCCAGATCCTGCAGGATCTCTCGGGCCAGTTGTTTGTACTCTTCTGACTCCATGTCAGACGCCAGCACGGAGTTTAGAAACGGTCTGGATTTCTCTGTCGCAGCCAAGCGCAGCGCCCGAAATCCCGTTTTGCGTGCGTCCTCATCTGTCTCCTCTGGCAGGGCCGTCAACATCCCGGCTTCAACATAGGGCTTTGCATCCTCCACCACACCATAGGTCAGGCCCCAGGCGGAGCGTGCACGATCATCACGCTTTGAAGAAGACTCCTGCATCACCTCGATCAGACGCTTGCACACAGGCACGCTCTTGGTGCGCATGGTACTGAGGCAGTAGTAGACCGCAGTGCCTTGATACTGCGGATCCCTGGAGAGCTGGATGAGCCGTGCATCCAATTCGGGTGACGTGTGCTGCAGTCCCCACATGGATCGAAGTGTGCGTTCAACGACCTTGGGGTCTGAGTCCTTGAGGAGTGTGGTTAATGCCGGAATGACTTGATCCGGGTGTTTGCCCTGTGCCAACGTTTTCAGGACACCGCCCACCTGACTGCGCACCTCTGGGGACTTGTCTTGGACCAGGGGCATGACCTGGGCAAGGTTTTCGGCAGTTGCATTCAGGGCCGGGATGCAGGTCAGGGCCAGTGTCCTGACCTGGTCATCATCGGATTTGAGCAGGGGCAAGACCAGGGACAGAAATGGTGTGCGGTCAAACTTGGCATCCAGAGACATGCGGAGCGTGACCAGCCCCGCTTGCTTCTGCTCTGTGGCTGACGCGCGCGCAAGCATCCCGCGCAACTTGGCCAGGCTTGTCTCACGCAGAGCCGTGTCCTCACGCTGAAGAATCCCCTGCACCAGATCCTGGGACGGGACCGGGGGCCGGGCTCTGGCCTCTTGATCCGGTTCACCCCTGATCTCTGCCACAATCTTTTGAACGAGCTCAGGCTGCTTACGTCCAAATCGATTGAAGATCTCACCCAGGGCCTTCTGGCGTTCCTGGCCTTGTCTCTGATAGGCCAGGGTCATGAAGAATCGTATGTGCTCTTCGGTCAGGCCAGCGTCTTCATAACATCGGGCCAGTTCTCGCAGGGCAGCCTCAAACACCCGTTCATTGGATTGATGTATTTCGAGAACGGCCCTATACTTGGCAATGGCCTGGTCGCGATGGTCCGGCGCCTGGGCAAGTTTTCTGGCATCCTCATAGATATCACGCAGTGTTTGCTGTGTGTCTGCACTCAAGTTCTGGGGCGTGGGTATGGACTGTCTCTCCAGGGGTGCACCGGGTGAGGAGATAGTCAGATTTCGGATGATCACACCGTTGGCATGGCTCACGAGCAGGGCCTGTTGATCCTCTATTAGATCCACCTTTGCCTTGAGTTCGGCCTGAATCGCCTGACCCTGCTCAACCGATGTGACACGGGTTAGACGAACATCCATAGCGGTTTTGAGTTTCCTGTACTGTTCGGCGGCTGTGCCCGTTGACGCGATCGTGGTCTCATTCCAGCCGGCACCCATCAGTGTCACTGCCTTGTTTATGATGATACTTTCCGTGTAAATCCCCGGTGCAATCCGGATGGTAGCACCATCTATGGCTGCCTGGATCGACGTGTACATGGCGCCATTACCTGGAGCCACGGTCAGCACCTCCGAAGCGGATTCAGTGGGACGCGTATTCTGTGCCTCCTGGTCGGTTTGCATCCGGGCCGCGACACTGGTGCCACCCATAGACAGGATGACCAGTGTGCCTGCCATAATCAGCCTCAACATCTTTTTAGGCAATGCATTCAACATGGTCTTGCTCCTTTACACCTTGTATTTGAGAACCCGTACTGTGATCCCCATCAAACATCACTTTCGGACAGTTCGTTGTGTGATAACTCAAGCTGCAGTGCGACCAACGATTGATTTATATCATATATAAATACGATGAGGGACAGAATCAGGCATATCATAGAGATCATGAACATCAATGCGATGACCCAGGCTATTTCAATGTGCCAGAGTGTCATGAAGAACAAGACAATAATTAGAACCGATACCGCCAAAGCGCTGGCTGCAGCCAGTGAAATTGCCAATCGGATCAAACGTGCCCGTCTCAAAAGGACTTGAATTTGCGCAAGCACCTTCATCCTGCCGGGGGTCGTCGCGCTGACAAGGTTATCATTGAGATTCCGGATCCGGCTAACAGTCTGTGCAAGCCTGTTCGTCATCGTAAGGAGTATTAATCCAACGCCAGAAATCAGGATCACAGGACCGATGGCTGTCTGGAGAATAGGTATGAGTTGCGATAGAGATAAAAATAACATAGTCCAAGTTTCTTTCTTTCCATGAGGAGGCTAAGGCTTTTCAACTTCTTCGCCCATGCCCTCAGGCGCGTAGGGAGCACTTGAAATGCATAGCTTGTCAAGATGGGCTCCATTTTCACGAGACGCAATGGTCAGGGTGTGTTTACCGGTGGCCAGTCCATAACTGCTGATTCTGACCCATTCCCATCCGTTGGTCCCCAATCCATTGGCCATCGAAAATTGCCCATCGTCCATTTTGATCCAGTATGAATCATCATCGGCGCTTGGGCAATGTAACCGCCCAAACAGGGTATAGGTGGTCTCTTTGTCCACTGTAAAAGTCATCACAATATGATCTTCGCTCCGGGGTGACGCTGCGCCCACACTCTCAAACTCAGGCTTAACCGTGACATAGGCTCCGCCTGACGCCCCGGCATCAGAGACAATCTCCCAATGCCCGCCAACCGTTTCACGTTCAGGTTCAACATAAATGCTCTGGCTGTCACCCATCGTTCGGGCTGGCAAAACCGGATCTCCAGTTCCCCACCACTGAATCCAGCGGGAAAAATCAACATACTCAAACGGACTTTTCATGACGTTCGTATCTACAGTTGTGTCCCCGAGAAGAAACTTGTCCACATAGGCCTCTACCTCAGGAAACTGGGTGGGCGGGAGACTGCAGTGCATATGTCCGGCCACTATGGAAAAGCCAAATCTGTCAGGCACGCCAAAGGCCTTCCAGACCTCATGGGCAGCCCTGCACGAGACATAACCGGACTCGTCTGCCAGCCATTCATAATCCGGGTTTCCAAGCACGAGCAGTGCACGAGGCGCCACCATGGCCATTAACTCATGATGGTCGTGCGGCAGTTTTGCCACTGCGTTGGAAAATTTGAACATGTCTTCGATAAACCAGGCATGACTGGTCCTGCCCAGGGTTTCCACGTTCCCCAGAGTCTCCGACACGCGCCACGCTGCTGCGCCGCCGCCGCCCGGTTCCTGCGCAATGGTCAGCGCGATACGCTCGTCAAATGCCCCGGCAAAGAGTGCCATTTTACCGGCAAAGGAACAACCGGTGACTGCCAGATGTTTCAGATCTATGTTGAGATCCGCTGACACCAACTCCAAACCATCGATCAGGCGACTGACTCCCCAGGACCAGGCACTGTAGGCCCCCATATAGGTAAGATCAGGATAAAGCTTGTTGATAGGTTCCCTGCCGCGGGTTTGTGTATGGGCCATGACCTGCCCAAAGTTGAACGCGATCGTGGCAATATCGCGGCGTGTAAAGAGGTTGGATGGGAGGCTGCCAGTCCCGCGCCCCATACCGATCACGGCCGGGAAGGGCCCGTCCCCTGGTGGCAGGGTCACTGCGGAAGTCAGCGTAAGCGTGTTTCCATTTACAGTGACATTCACGGTGAGCGTGCCTCCGGAGTAGCTGGCCGTCATGTTTTCAGGGCGATCTGGCTTGGGGCCGATCTCATAGTGCTCGATCTCAGCCTTGATCTCAGCGCGCCGATGGCTCCAGCTTGCGAAGCTGGTGTCGCGACCACTCCTATTGGACCACTCGAACGGGTCAGTCAAAGGATGAATGATCGGAAGCTCGTTGAGTGAGGGCAGCACCGGGCTGGGGAAACTTGCACCCGTGTTCTCAAAACCGTACACCAGAGGAATCTCCTGGGCAAATGAACTTACACCCACACATGGGCTAAACAGAAGCAATAACACGATTGGCTTTACTCTCATTTAGATACTCCTAATGCCGTGGGGTTGCTGCTCCCGAACACGTTCGAGACCAGAAAAATCGGTCTGCTGAATTGTGCAGCGTTAATAACGGTATCAATGTATCAGATAGTAAGACCCTGCACAAGACTTTGATTGCGCGGCGGTTCATGCGCAGAATGGGTGGCAGGCGCCTCCAGACCTCCCTATCTCAGATTGGAGTTCGGGATGCCGTCGGCATCGCCCCCCCAGGCCGTATTGGGATCAGGTCCGAGCGTTAGCTGCAAATGTCCTCCGGCCGCGAATTGGCTGTGGTGGAACCATGCCCTGTTCAGGGGTTGGCCGTTCAGCCTGGCTGACTGGATGTACATGTTGTCACGCGAATTGTTCAGGGTGGTAATCTTGAATTGCTTACCTGGATAATACCGGTCGTCCAGATGAATGACCACGGACTCGAATACCGGGCTGGTGATTTCGTAAATGGGATTCTGGGCGCAGGTTCCCTTGACTGAAAACAACCCCATTGACATGAGCGCGCTGACACCGCCCATTTGACCCTGGTCCTCATCGTGCCCGCCATACCCCAGGTCCGGCGTGACACCGCCATAGGCCTTTTCATTGACCTGACGCACCCAGTACTGAGTGAGCCAGGGTTTACCCGCATACGTAAACAAATGCGCATTGGAGCAGCCGGGCTGGTTTGCGTAGCTCACAGTCCCTGACCCATATCCAGACACGAAATTCTGGTCAGCGGCCTGTTCAAAGGCGGCATTGAGTTTACTGCAAAAGGCATCATGGCCTCCCATGAGCCGGGCCAACCCGGGAAGGTCGTGGGACACAAACCATGTGGCCTGCCACGAATTGGCCTCTACAAAACCGCGGCCGCTCAGGGGATTGGTGTGACGCCACTGCCCTGCTTCGTCCTTGGGAAAAATGAACTTGTGATCCGGATGAAACAGGTTCTTCCAGTGGTCCGAGCGACTCATGAACTCATGGTATTCAGCCGTTTTACCCAACTTGGCTGCCATCTGGGCCAGGCACCAGTCCTGATAGGAGAACTCCAGGGTTGTCCCTGCGCCGCCAGGACTTGGGTCATATCCCTGCGTGATATACGCATCGAGGTCCGCATTGTTGGACCATTTGCCCTGCTGTCCCATCATACCGCCAGGCCGATGGTTGACTACCAGCGCCTCAAAAGCCTCTTCCACGTCATAACCCCGGATGCCCTTCATGTAGGCGCCAACGATTAAAGGCGTCACGGAATTGCCGGTCATGATACCCGTGTAACCGCCAGCGCAGGGACCTCGCGGGAGCAGGCCTCCATTCGTGTACATGACCAGTGCGGAATTCACGAACTCATTTACGACCTGGGGGTAGGCCATGCCCCACACCAGATTCACATTCCATTGGGTCAGCCAAAATGCATCGGAATTATAAAAGTTGTAAAGGGGCGTGCCGTCACTGCCAAGGGGAAGCTGGCGCGTGACGGTTGTCCCTGACTGGTTTTGGTTGGGGAATAGTCCGAAACTGGTATTGTCCGGGTACATGCCGTTGACATCATTCAACTTCCTTCTGCCCAGCAGCACGTGCCACAGGTCCGTGTAGAACTTTATGCGCTGATCTTCTGTGCCCCCCTTCACCTCTATTTTGCCCAGCCAGTCATTCCATACGTCCCTGGACTCCTGTTTCACCTGATCGAAATTCCAGTGGTCCAATTCCGTGTCAAGGTTCAACCGGGCATTGGCCATACTGGTGTAGGAGATGGCCACTTTCATCTGAAGAATATCACCTGCTGCCACCGGGTGTTCCACCCGTGCCCCAATGCCCTCACCTGAATTCTCGGTGAGGCTGCCCAGATTGGACTTGCCCTTCCAGCCCTTCAGGTGAGAAAATGGCTTGTCAAACCGGGCCACAAAATAGATCCGCACCTTGTGGGGCCCCCAGATCCTGCCCGTCATGGTGACATATCCCTCCAGCTCGGTGCGGCTGACTCTCCTGATATGGGAGTCCCGCATCGTGGATTGTCCGAGATGCCCGCTGAGATTAAACAGCACTGTGGATGTGCCCGGATTTTCATGGGTGAGACGGTAGAATCCGACCCGGTCCGTGGAGGTCAACTCGACCTGAATGGCATATTTGTCCAGGCGCACCTTGTGGTAGCCAGGTTTCACAATTTCCGTTGAGGTGTTTTTTGAAGACTTCCATCCGTCAACGCCCTGAGTGGGATCGACCGATCCGGACGTGGGCATGACAGTGATGCCGGAGAGCATCCAGGCATGCACGTGGCTGAAACCCAGTATCTCGGGATCGCTGTAGTGGTACCCGGAATTCCAGGCCTCGCCGATTCGGCTGTCCGGACTCAGATTGACCATGCCGAAAGGCCGGCAAGCAGAGGCAAAAAAGAAGAACCTGCTCTTGTTGCTTTCAATCCAAGGATCCACGTAGTCAACGAAGTCCACAGCCTGCGTTGATTCTGCAAATACGCCTGAAAGGGCCAGGAGAATTGCCAGCAAGACAGTGGCATGAGTGATGGAACGCGTGGTGATGATTGGATTCATATCGTTTTTTTTTCGAACTCTCGAACTTAATTAGGTGCAATACTTACGGAGCCTTGGCTACTTGAGAACCATACGGGCGTTCGTTGGCTGTATAGGACGGTTATTCGGGTGGTGCATGACCTGCTCGAACATCTTGATCTGTTCTTCAGAAGCGGTCATCGTCGTCTTCATGACCAACCAGCGAACACCTTCCGTGCCCGGCGGTGTGGTCAACGAACCGTTGTAACGGTAATAGTCTCGATCGTTCGGCAGTATTCCACGCACCGTGCTGCCCTCGGACAGGCTGTGCCTTTCGCCTTGCTCTTTCGGCATCTGCTTCCACAATGTCTCAAGCCATGGATTCACAGAACCGGGTTCAAACATGACTGCAACAACGGCCAGGTTGCCCATGTCATCCGCGTGTACCAGGTGCGCTTCCATGGCGTAAGATTTGCCATTCATATGATGCTCACTCGGCGCGTGGAAGTGGCACTGCAAGAGTGTAAAATCAATGGTATCAACAGTGAGTTTGCTTCCTTTTTCGAAATTCACCTGAACCGTATGCCCGTTATTCAAGATCTCCCTGGCAAAGGCTGCAGTGTTGAACTTGAGGGGCTTCAAATCGGCCTCGATGAAATCCGTTAAATTGATCGGAGACTGGTTTTTTCCCTTGGAACACATTTCAAAGGATTTATCCAGAGTGCCCCAATGCTCCGGGCCCTTGTCACCGCTATACTCCCAGTGCACGTCGCCACCGGTATGACAGCCCCCGCCAAAGACCATGACCAATCCCAACACAAGGCAAATCAACACATGGTACATATCTATTCTCCTTTAGGATCTCACCTTAACTCAATCATTCATCCAAATTAATCAACAATAAACAGGCGCCAGGGCAGATCTGCGCAGGCCTAATTGAGAACGTCTCGCCAGAGAAACTTCGGCAAGTTGAACTGGTTTTCCTCCAATTTTTGGATGGCCTCTTGAATCTCGCCTTGACACAAGTTTGTCTCATGATCGCACGGCTCACCTGTCAGGAGATTCTTGAGAAAGGGCAAAGCACGCTTGTCGCCGAGTTGTCCTAACGCCCAGAAAGCATGATTGTTCGCATTGTAAATACTCGCATTGTAACCATATTTGTCTGATGCCACAGACCTCATGACGGCGTCTACCTTATCCCCGGGATACTTTTGTGTCGCCGCTTCACAGACTTTCTTTACGCCCAGTTCAATCCAGAGGGAAAACAAGATGATCACAACTACACAGACCAATAAACCAATAGGAACCCCCAGGAACACCGCCCTTCGTAAACGTGATTTTGATTTCTGCAGCATGTCCTGACCTTTCACTTGATTGGCGATTGGTTCTGAAAACTCGTACACGCACACGAATCAGGGCCGTTCAAAGTACGCCTCTGAATTCGGCTCTTAGGACGCAGTTTCATCGATTGCCTTCCACCACGAAAACATGCGATTCGGATTGAGTTCAAATGCATAGTAGTTGCCGCCGCTGTGGGGCGGCTGATCCCATCGCCGCGAAATGGGCAGGCCTGATAGACAGAAATACAGGAGTCTCGACATGGTTTCCCCTTTAGCGAACGTCATAATGAGTCGCGAGCGCAGTGAATCGGCTCCATCACTTTGGCCGGTGCTTGTCCTTTATTTCCTTTTTTGCCGATTTGAGGAATCGTCCAAAGGCCTTGTCCCTTTTCCGCTTGTCCAAATATGACATCTCGTAGTGCTCCGACTCCTTCTTGAGTTTGGTATAGCTGGCATAACGATCTTCAGATAATTCACCCTTTTCAACTGCCGTGCGCACAGCACAGCCGGGCTCGTGTTCGTGGCTGCAATTTGCATATCGACAATTGGCGGAAAGCCCGACAAATTCTTCGAAACCCATGTTGACCCCGTCACTGGCACCCATGAGGCCCAGTTCCCGCATACCAGGCGTATCGATCAACATCGCACCTTGCGCGAGAAGTATGAGCTGCCGACGTGAGGTGGTGTGGGTGCCTTCTCCTGTGGCACTGACTGCCTTGGTGTCAAAGGCCTCATGGCCTATGAGGCGGTTGATGAGTGTGGTCTTGCCCACGCCGGACGAGCCAAGCAGGCAATACGTCTTGCCTGGCTCAAGTTCATCCCGGAACTCATTCAATCCCAAGCCCGTTGTGTTGCTGAGCGGGAGGATATCAGCAGAGATACCAGAATTTCTGATCTCATCAATCCGTCGTGTCAGTTCTTCCCTGGAGATCAAGTCCGTCTTGCTCAAGATGATCTGGGGCTCAATGTGACCATCGTTAACCATCACCATGTATCGGTCGAGCCTGTGCATGTTGAAATCATATTGACACCCCTGTACAATGAAGGCAACGTCTATATTTGCTGCAATCATCTGGAAGTCCATGGATCTGCCAGGGCACTTGCGACGCAGGTATGTTTTTCGTGGCAGCACCTCGTGGATGATGCCCGGACCGCCTGAAGATGGACTCTGGACACACACCCAGTCACCAACGCACGGCAAGTCCAGGGCTGATTGAATCTGGAAGCGAAGCCTGCCAGCCAGTTCCGCATGAATCTCCGCGTTTGGGGTTCTCACGAGACAGGCATCTCTATCCACTGCGGTGATACGTGCCATGCAGTGTCCTGCCTGCAGTAAATTGGCAGCACAGTCTTCAAACCAGTTGTCAAATCCTAGAGCCGTTAAGTCCATAGTCTTCTCTTTCGGTCACATCCCCATCTTCGATCCTTGTCCTGGAGCATTCCTGCGCAGGTATCGGCACCTTAAGTCGGGTCCAGTTCTGACAGAGAGTTGTCAGAGCCTCCGGCACAACTCCCTCGTACCCCTGCAAGACGCCCTGCCACGCACCGTTCTTGTCCTTCCACAATGCAACATCAGCCCGGATCGGCATAGATATGTCTATGCCGCCGCCCTGAAATGACTGGAGCCCCCCCGCGGCCATGGCTTCGAGTCTGCCATGCTCATCCAATCGTACGGCTGCGAGACCCACGGAATCGAATGTCACATCGTACCCCCTTACAGAGAAGGTCTTTTGGATGGGATCACCCATCACGTCATTCTTGCCTGACGCATAAATGACCGTACCATCAAGAAGGCGCATATGCCCGCTGACGTCAGGAACCATGCTGGATCCGTAGTGCGCATGGTTGGGCCTGCAGGGTGTGTAGGGCGCATACCCTTCAGTCTCCAGATATTCCATGACACCGAGTACAGTACTATTGGCATCCATCGACTTCATGATTGCGGGCAATGCAGCAGCGCCGTCAAAAGGGACGCCCTCAAAGTCTTTGCTCCAAGCGCCTACCCGAAAAAGCTTCGTCTTGCCGCTGTCCGCCGCCTTCACAAAGAAATCTGCAGTCGCCTTCTGCTCATACTCAGGGTTGTAGAGCACGGCAGCAGCATATCGCTGCGACCCGTATTGAATGCAGCCGTCCTTGCTGATTGTCAAGGCCCCGCCGACAATTTCGCTGCTGGGAATGAGGTCAGCATAGAAACCAGCCTCCCACAGTGCGTCAGTGATTCGCAGGCCGACGTCAGCAAAACCCGATCCAGTCCAGTTGACCGCTGCGGCATGACCGAAGATAACGGCAACCGGACAGTCAATTGGTTTCGTCGAAATGTAATTCAATAGATGAATCCGGCTTTCAGCGCTCATCAGAGGCCCCTTCAATAGACCCCGAGTCCACTCAAGACTGCGGTCTCCCCAATCGGGGAAGGGAAACAACTGGTGGTAATCCAGTCGACCGCCGCCAAGCAGGCTTTGCCACACCTCGGTTTCATAGGAGTCTATCTTCTCGTGATAGTACATGTTGTACCACAACGGACTGTGGCATTTCTTGGCCAAGGCCGTGCGCACGCAGTAAGGCGTTGTTTCATCGGTCTGCGCCAGATCCCGTGGCACGGCCCACCAATCCAGCCCGTTCTTGAATATCTCGTTCTCACCCGGAAATGGAAACCAGGTCGGGTGTGTGGCGACCACAGCCTCCTTGCCGAACACCTCTTTGATGGCGCTGTAATAGTGTTGTTCTATTTTCGCATTCTGCTGCCAGTACATTTCCATGTAATGATTGACGGCCGCCTCACGTTCCCCTTGTCTCCCGCTGGCTCCCTTGAACATCAAAAGCATGTCTCTGACAAGGGTGTGGCCGGGCCGACGGGCCGCGTAGGCCGCAGCCATGGATTCGGAATACCACAGGTCGCTGGTTGACGGATTGAATCTGCCCGGGAATCCCCACTCATCCTTGCAGGCACCAGCCAGGGGCACATCGGCATACTGCTTGATCACCTGCTTCTCAAACTCGGGCAGGTGCGGCGCAAAGACATCCGGTGTGAACAGTGTGAATGCAGCCATCATGCAGGCGCTGCGTCCTGTCTCCTGGGCGGTGCAGGGAATGGAGACTTGGACCGCCCCGCCGTCAGCCTGTTCGACACTGCAGCGCTCGGTCATGTCTTGAACGTCATCGCCCGAAGCTGTATAGGAATAGACGCGCAGCAAACGCCCGGACAGCGAATGATACTTCGGCGCCCGAAAGGTATAGTGGTCACCCAAATCGATCCCTTTGATGTTCAGCGAGACGGTTCCCGCCTCCTCGAACTCGATCTCGCACATCCGGACCAGTTCCTGCAACTCACCCGGATACTTCTCCATGAAGGTCTGGCGCGACAGACGCGCATCCAGATCCATGACAATAGCCATGTCTTTGGATTGGGCATAGGACGCAGCGGCCTTGATCTGGTCATGCACAGCGGGTTCGCTAACCCAGACGTTGTGTCGAATGGACGTCATCAATAGACGAATATTGGTGTGCTTGGCGTACAGGTCAATAAATGGTTTGTAGCCGTCGGGGTCGAACGTGTCCGCAGTCCAAAACCAAGTCCCGACTCCCGGCCAGGAAGTCTTGATTGGATTACTCTCCTGATCCGGCAGTTCAATCCGGACGCTGCGAAGGTCATCCTTTGCCTCAGAAACCGAGGCTAGAATCAGTAACGAGAGTGACAGAAGCTTCATTGGGGTTGATTTCATCATAATTCTGCTTCATGGGGACAACGACAGGGTCTGGGGCGAACAGGTTCAGCGGTCTTCGACTCGACCAACGTGACTGGTAGGGCCTCGTTTTTACCTCAATATGCTAACAGAGACCACATCACTGCCAAGGCCGCTGATATTCTTTGATTCGCCTTCTTTTAGAGATACCGTAGATTTGACCTGTTTAAGCCCAGGGATATCGGCTGCTGTGCTGTTGTAGTCGACTGTGACCAAGTATGCGTCACGAGTTTTGGTCACTTGTCCTGAGATCGTCTGGGTTCTTCCATCTATCGTTATGCTGTTATTGAACTGCCCATCTTCTCTGATGGTTGCCGAAACAACATGTCCCAGTCCATTCACCGTATCCATGAGAAAGACCTTCGGCCCCGAGCCCTGCTGTTGTGTTTTACACCCTGTGTGGATTAAAAGACATCCAAGTAACAGCGTCCACAAGAGATTCCTCATACAGTGCTTTCCTTTCTCGACGCCCACTGCAAAGATCCGGACAGACGCGACAGCGGGAAAATTTTCTCTTTTCTACAAGCTACCTGCCGTTGAAACGACACAGAGCACGATCGCTACTGTAATCAACAGCAAAGAAAACCACAACATTATTTTACCGATTGCCAGAACCCTGAAACCACCCTGACGGCCAAAAAGCAGGATTGAGTTGAACAACAAAACAGCCGCAGAAACACGCCTCTGCATGTCACATACAGTCTTTGCCTGCATCCTTCAGTCATGTTTTTTGTTTGCAAAATAACTGAGGGTCAATGCCGCCAATGAAGCTGTGAATGCAGAAAGAAAAACCATAAATATCACGTGATAAAGGGTTCCCCCTCTCTCTTCTTCAAAGTCAACCATTCGAAACATTATTTCCATGATGATCCCCCATGTGACCGTAGCCAATATTCCAGCAACAATTGAGGTGACCAGACTGTTTGGAAGCCAGCGCTTCAGGAGTAAGCCAAAACCTGCCCCCAACGACAGCACAATAATCACAGGAAGAATTGTATTCATTTTATGATCTCCAATACGCACGGCAAGGATCAGGAGCGGCCTATTTGGCCAGCAGTAATCTCGCCTGGTCCCTCGTCCGTATGCCATGGCCAGTTTCGAGACGCCCCTGACAAACTGATCGCCTTTCTCATCGTGCTTCTTGTCATACCAAGCCCATCGTTGTGGGGTTCATTGGATTTGCAGCAGAAGCCTTATGCCGGACCTCCTTGCCCAGGCCCTCAAAAATTGCCTTTGCTGCGAAATATGGGCCATAGGGCTCTTGCTGAAATTGCAGCGCCAAGTCTTTGGTTCGCTGATTCATCTGCTGATCATTGAGACATTGTCTGATCAAGTTCCTTACAGCCTTCTCGGAGATCTTTTTTGAAGGCAGGGAAAGCCCGGCTCCAAGTCGTTTGACACGTGCTGCATTATAGAATTGATCATGTGCAAAGGGAACCACCAGTTGAGGGCAGCCTGCCAACAAGGCCTGGGCTGTTGTACCGAGCCCTCCATGATGTGCCAAAACACAGGCAGAAGGAAAGACCTCTTGAAATGGAATTTCCGGCACAGTTCTTATGCCGCTTTTTAAATCCTCGAACTCTTTGAGTTCCGGACCAATGAGCAAGCATCTTTTCTTCAATGCCGCACAGGCCTCTGCCACTGCCTGATAGAGATGCCCCCCCTGCCAGCGTGCGGTAGTGCCCAATCCCACCATCAAAGGGGGAGAGTCTTGGCTGAGCCAATCTACCATTGCCTTGGGCATTCGCTCCGGATCCCTTTGACGCTCAATGGTAAAGCCGCTAATGAATGAGTTGACAGGATCATCGCGTGTTTCAGGCCGAAACAGCGCCGACCAGCAACCCAGGTTGAGAACCGATTCACCAAAGAACGATTTCAAGATCCCATAACCTCTTGGCAGTTGAAATCGTCTGCGGAGTTTTCGTATCGAGACAGAAAAATAAAACTCAGAAACCCCAGTGAGCCCATGTAAGACCACTGCATTCATCCATGCCGGCAGTCGGCGTTTGTCAACGATCACCGGATCATCTTTACTGAACCAGATCCACGGCGTGGTACTGAGCGTTACATACGGAATCCCATACTTGCGGGCCGCCCACTGGGCTCCCAATTCAATGGCATGCGAAACGACGATGTCAGGCCCTTTTTCTTCAATCCGCTGGCAAGCCACAGGAAAGATATGTTCGACACTGCGAAGAAGCATCTTCCACACCTGCCCCGGCCCTTTGACAGGATGCAGAAGACTGGGATCATTCTTTAAAATGGAATCCAAATCTACAAGAGGACCGGCACCTATAAAGGTTAAACCTTCGGACAGCACCTTCTGCTCAAAAAACGGATTGGCGATAAAATCAACCTCTGCACCAAATTGCTGCAACATTTTGCCAATCGCAACAGGTGGCTTCAAGTCCCCTTCAGAGCCGAATGTGGACATTAATACCCGCACTAGACTATATTCCCAGTGAACATGCCGTCAGCGTTGCCATCCTCGGCATCAATGGCATTGACCATGGCCTCAAGCTCCTGTTTGGTCATGTTGTCTATACCGTGACATGTTAGCATTCCAACCTGACCCTGCTTGCAGTTTCTTTTCATGCAGCGGTTTCCTCTGTATGTTAGGCATCCTGCCCAAGAGCAGAATCCATCCACGCATGAACGATGATGCCCTTGTCTTTACACTGCTGAATGAGATCCGTGTGACTGAGTGTCAAAGATCCAATCAGCCCACCCTGCTGGTTGTGAACCAGATTGTACCAGAGACAGGCCGCCAGCCATTCTTTGACAGCCGTGACCTCTTCGCCCAGACAAGCATACACCCGAACGATGTTGTTTCTTGGGTTAAAGCCAAGGTCGATGTGTCCAAGATCCAACAGGAGGAATTGCAGGGGGACACGCATCAGCCACCTGTCCAGGCCCAGTGCATAGCCGAACAGCATCTGGCCCAGGCGCCGCTTTTCAGCCTGGCCCTCGCGTGTGGGGATACCCAATTGGCCGGTTCCGATGCCATGAATCCAGCTCTCAATGTAGCGAAACGTGTTATGGTGACAGTCGGAGGCCGTGTGGATTCCCGACGCGATCGCACAGCAGGTCTTGTACAGTGACTGCTTCTGCCCCTCCTTGATCGTGTCGAGCGTTTTTCGATAGGCAGGATCCCATTCGGGACGGATCTTCGGCAGTCCGGCCAGGTCGGAAATCTCGGTGTCAAGACGGACACCTCGCCCGTTTTCGTCGTAAAACACATCCTTTCCCATGGCCTCTATGTCCTGTAGTCTCGACCCTTCCAAGTGGGGTTGGGGGGCAGTCCCCGTGTAACTGAGCTTGATGAAAAAGTCAAACATCAGGAGCATCCGATCCAGCATCAGCCTTTGGATCTTACTCAATTCCGAAACCGGACCGAGCCATTGATAGGACCGATTGATAAACCCCGCCGCCTCCGGATACGCCTTGACGGCATTGTGTTTGGGTTCACCGGCCAAATACGCCTTCAGCACGGCATAAATGGTTTTGGTGCTTTCCATCTGTTGAGGCTGGCTGGTCTTCAACTGGCACCCCAGACCCGAGCACATGCATCCATTCTTGAAAGATGACCGCTCCAGTTTTTCCCGAGCAATCGCAAACAGCAACTCGTCCACGGTCACCGGCAGGCCGCTATCACAGGGAATAAGGCTGGTGATGTGGCAGCGAAGCAGACGAATGCTATCGTTCAGTGGTCCTAGCCTGGCCTGCATGTCACACAGGTATTTGACCGTGTCGTCCCATTCGCCGGCCTTCCATTCACCCTCCTCATTCGGAAAGATCCAGGGGATCGTGCACCACTGGCGTATGAGGTTGCCATGATCGTCTGAATAAAGTGTGCTGATCATTTCGTTCTTGCGCACGGGTGCAGAGGAAGTCTCTCCGGTATACATCGCTTCAAATCCAGGGGATACCTGGTCATAGGGCACCAATGACTCTTTCTTCTTTGACATGATCGCTCCCTGTACAAATCGGTCGTTAGGAGTCTCAGCCAAACGACCTTGTCCGTAGCACCGCAGCAGTTCCAGTGCTCCTTGCCCAGGACTCCGTGGCCGCAAGGGGAAGGATTCCCACCGGAGACCATCCTTCGACAGCTGTGACAATCGACACCGAACTCGCCAGTGTACTCGAAGGATCCGCCCAGCCGTATGACGGCGATAGCCGACGCGATGGCGGCGTGCTATCACACCCCATCTTGGCTCTTCTCAAATATCAATCATGCTTGTGCGTGCTCAGTGCATTGCTTGCCGCGCCCTGGACTTCCCTTTGCAGCAATGACACCATGTTCACGTCCCCGCGTATGCAGAACCTCACAAATGTCTTGCCTTTGACGAAGGGCGTTGCGTCAACTTCCAACGATGCGCTTGAAGGAAACTTACAATGCCACTTGATGTGCTGGGCTTCTTCGCTTGTCTGCTCCACAGTTGCTCCGAGTGTGTCACACATAGATGTGACAATGTCGGCCATCTCTGAGACGTCGACCTGAAATACAGAAGACCATGAGGATGTGATGGTGTCAGCCATTTCGGACACGTCGTCATTGTTTTTCGAAGACTTGGACATAGGAGACTCATCTTGAGATCGAGGCGGAGTATCATGGGTCCGCTGACATCCAACCGTGCCGTACACAATTAGAATTGCACTGAGAATAATCGTCACTCTACGTTTCATGTTTTTTCCTTTCCACAAGAACTGGGCCGTACCAATGATAATTGCACGACTATACTGATTAGGCGGAAACATGACGGACCGTAACATATATTATAAGCTCTTCTATTGCTTGCCGGCACTCAAGCCCACGATTTTGTGGCAGTGCGGACAACAGAACACACGATTGATTGAGAACCATCCCCGGACCACTTCAATGAGTTCTTCAACCTTTTTTTCACAGAATGGGCACACGGGTACTATGTCTTTGGGTACAATCTCCACGGCCATACTTCAACTCCCTTCATTTCTTGGGTTTCATAACGGGAAATCGAGGGGTCGATCCTCGGATCTCAGTATTTGACAGTATTCATTTTGGGCTTTACTTAAATCCGCGGACCGACCCCTTCTCCCCTGTTCGACTTTCTTCATCGTAATCTCCATGCTAACGCGAAGATCAGGAGGTCTGCAATCGCAAAGCGATTAAGGAGTCTCCTGGATCTTACTCGTTCGATATTAATCCCCAGTTTAATTCCAGGGGACGTTTCTCACATTGAGCATGACCCTTATTATACAACATGTTGCAGCCATCACCATTATGATTTTCCAATGTCACAAACTCCGGCCCCATGATAGACTGCCCCCTTTCAGTTCTCCAGACCAATCAATGCCTCAGATATTTTGTAACCCGCATAACCGAGGAATCGTCAGGATCGGCAGTCTCTTCAAAACCCAACCTTTTGACGAACGTGAGCATACCGAAATTGTTTTTAAGAACGGAGCCGTAGATTCGTTTGATCCCGCGTGCTTGAGCATGACTTATTAGCGTTTTCATAAGTTTCATCCCAAGACCACGTCTTTGCCATTCATCAGCAACGACAACTGCAAACTCACAGCCATTACCATCCGGATCGATCACGAATCGTGCAACGCCGACTTCTTCTTCTTCATCCTTGTCTCCTTTGTACAGAATAATCAGGGCTTCTGCGTTGAGCGGATCGGGGTTCGTAAACGTCGCCAGATCCTTCTGATTAAGTTCCTTGATGATGCCGTGGAAGCGCATGTACCGAGAGTGTGCTGAAAGTTTGCGAACGAATGTTTGTTCTATGACAGCATCGCCAGGTGTTATATGGCGAAGTGTCAACTTTTTACCATCATCAAGCGTCCAGGTTTCTATTTTGGCGTCATCTGCCATAATTAAATCCTCAACCCCGGCAGGAACAAACCGATAGGCGCTAACTGCTGTTCGTGGAACATTCACCGATGCGGCTGATGGGCGGGCGCCAGCCCGTCCACTTCAAGCCGCTGGGTGTATGTCCTTATTACTTTTTGCTTCTATAGAGTTAATGGCTTTTCTCAAGAGCATATTAAATTCTTCTGGTTTTTCCAACATTGGAAAGTGCCCTGTTCCC